>JANWVS010000202.1 GCA_025056835.1 Gemmataceae bacterium
CTCGGACGGCTACGCGACCGGATTCCTGATTTATGTGTTGCGCCGCTCCGGCGTTCCGGCGGACCACCCGGCCCTTCAGAGGGGCATCGCCTGGCTGAAGTCCAATCAGCGCGAGAGCGGCCGCTGGTTCGCACGTTCCTTGTTCAAAGACAACAAACATTACCTCAGCCACGCGGCCACGGCCTTCGCCATCATGGCCCTGGCGGAATGCGGCGAACTAAAGGCAGTGCCGGCAACAGAATGACTGGCTCTCCAGAAAGCCGAAACTTTTGGGCATTTTCTAGACTCTAATCTGGAGTGTAGTGCTGTCCCGAACAACAGCGCACCGATTGCTGAACGTGTGAGCACATGAAGAGGTTTCGTTATGGTGCGACAGCTTTTTGTCGGCGGGTTGCTCTTGGCGGCCTTGGCGGCGGCTGGCGGTGTGGGGCAAAGCCAAGAACGCGACCCGCGAAAAGGCGCCAATGTCGTCGCGGCAACGCCGAAAGATTACGAGACGTTGCGCCGCCTCGGCCAAATCAATGGCATAATTGTCGCGGCCAATGCCAAGACGCTTACCTTCCGGATCGACACGCCGCGAATCCAACCCAAAGTTGCGCCCAAAGGGAAACGTCCCAACCCGCAGGCACTGCTGGTTCACGACTATGTGGAATACGAGGTCAACGTGTCGGATAAAGTCGTCGTTCACAAGCGGTTTGTGACGGCCGATTTCGACGACAAAGGAAACCTGACGAAAAACGAGGCTCAGGAAAAGGAACTCAAAAAGAACGGCTTCATCGTCATCTCGGTGAACGACATTAAGCCCGGTAATATCGGTACTCTGACGTTCGCGCCCGGCAAGGCGGAGGGAAAACAAGAAGGCGTCGGCAACCTAGCGAAACCGGTCGTCACCAAGATCATTCTCACCCAAGAAGGCAAAGCGCCGGAGCCGGCCGCCAAGGGCCTTGAAAAGAAGAAGAAAAACTAGGGCATGGCGACGCCGGAGTATGAAAAAGCCCGTCGGCACTTGGCTCGGCACGACGCCGTCATGAAACGACTGATCGACAGCATCGGTCCGTGCACGTTGCATCCCGACCATGACCATTTCGGCACCCTGGTGCGGTCGATCATTGCCCAACAAATTTCGACCAAGGCGGCCCGGGCGATTGCGGAGCGGCTGGTCAAGGTGCTGGGACGTCGTGGTCTGCGTCCTGAGAGCATCCTCGAAGCATCGGACGAAACTCTACGCGGCGCCGGTCTTTCGGCCAACAAAGCCCGTTCGCTGCGCGATCTGGCCCAAAAGTGCTGCGACGGTCACGTTCCGCTGCGGCGCCTGGCCGACCTCGACGACGAAGCCGTAGTAGAGACCTTAACGCTCGTTCACGGCATCGGCCGCTGGACTGCGGAGATGTTTTTGATCTTTTCTCTCGGCCGGCTCAACGTGTTGCCTGTCGGCGATTATGGCTTGCGGGCCGGCGTCCAAAAGCACTATCAACTCGGCCGTTTGCCTGATCGGGACACCCTCACCGCGCTGGCCCAACCCTGGCGGCCATTTTGCTCCATCGCCACTTGGTACATCTGGCGCAGCTTCGGCAACGTGCCGCAGTCGGACTAGCCGCGGCCACCGGGAACGATCCTTTCCCGGGGACCGAGCCTTCACATTCCTTGCTCACAAAGATCGGCCTGCGGACCTTGTCGGCCTCGACGCGCTTAAGGCGACCGGCCTTTTCCGCCATGCCCGGCAACGGCACCAAGCTATCCTCAAACAACCAACAAAGCCGCAACGACGCAACTTCACCGCCGCGAGCGCGTCAGCGTTGATAAGTTCCCATCCATTGGGCCTCGGCCAGCACATGTCCTTTCATGGCTTGTTCCACTTGCGCCTTGGTGGCGCCCGCCGGCAGCTTGAGCGGCGCATCGAGGGCGTACAGCTTGAAGAAATAACGGTGCGGTTTCCCCCGCGGCGGCGCCGGACCGCCGTAGCCCAATCGACCGAAGTCGTTGGTGCCGTGGACAGCACCGTTGGGCAGCGTGCTCGTGGGCGGTACGGCTTCGGCGAGCGATGTCGTACCGGCCGGCAGATTGTACAGCACCCAATGGACCCAGGTTTTGCGTGGGGCGTCCGGGTCGTCGCAAATGAGCACCAAGGACTGCGTGCCCGGCGGAATGTCCGTCCACTCCAGGGGGGGCGAGACATCCGGTCCGTCCCCCGTGTATTTCTTGGGAATTGGCGATCCATCTGCAAAAGCGCTGGATTGCAGTTTCATCGGTACACCGCGATGTGGCCTTTTTCTGTGATGTAGATCGTCGCCCCGATATTGGCATCACGGAAGACCTCGATGCCGAAGGTCTGAGTCTTGGGAGTGAATTCTTTTTCGCCGACTGCGCGACATTTCACGTTGAGGCCGTGGGTCCAAACCGGTTCGGCAACCTTGGGCGTGGGTGCCTTCAAGCCCGGCTCGCCGGCTACGACGGCAATGCTGCCGGTTTCGCAGATAAAGATCAAGTTGCCGGTGGTTACGTCGCGAAACAACTCGACACCGAACTTGCGCGTCGCGGCCGTGAAGTCGGGTTCGTTGTGCTTGCGGCAGGCGAGGTCGAGGCCGTGAAGCCATTCGGGGGCCTTGGCCTCGGTCTTGGTTTCGCCGACTTCCCGCAGGATGGCGATTTGACCCGTCTGGCAGATGTAGACGAGGTTGCCGGTGTTGGGTTCGCGATAAACTTCGATGCCGAACTTGACGGCCGATTTCCAATCGTTGTTGCCGCCGGGGCGAACCGAAAGATCGACGCTGTGGATCCACTTCGGCGCCTTGTTGCCACCCGGGGCGCCCGTGCCGCGGACCGCAGTGGCGGCGAGGTTACCTTTGTCGGTGATGTAGAGCCAGGCGTTGCTGTTGGGGTCGCGGAAGATCTCCATGCTATGGACCTTGGTGTCCTTTCGGAATTCGAGCTGACCGGCTTCCCGAGCGGGCAGATCGAGTCCGGTGAGCCATTCCGGCCCTTTGCTGGTGAAAGGAATTTTCAGGTCTTGAAAACCCGGGGCGACGGCGATCGAACCGGTCTGGGAGATGTACAACCCGAGGCCGTTGTTATTGTCACGAAAGGCCTCGACGCCGAACTTGGGAGTGTCCTTCGTAAAGGTGGAGGTGCCGTAGGGCCGGCAACTCAGGTCGAAGGCGTGTGACCATTGCAAGTCTTTCGGCTTTTGCTGAGCGGCGACGGGCCGTAGCGAAGCCAGCATCGCCAAGGCGGCTAGCACAATCGGGCCGGGTAGCGATCGTGCGCAGGGTCGGATCATGAGCGGTCCTCGTGCAAAGTTTTTTGGCTGACACCATCTCGTTCGCCCATTTTGGCTTAGGTTATCTTGTTTTGCTCGGAAAGCCAGGGATTCGCGAAGCTGGGTAAGACGGCGCTGCCGCGAGGGAACGACTAGCGGAATGGCTGCACCAGCGCGTCGCTGCTTGGTCTTGAAATTCTCTTGACGTATACCGCGGAGGCCGCTATGGTCTCGCCGCTTAACTGTCCCGACCTTGAGTGAAGAACAACGACTCAGGACCGTTGCGGCGCGGCCGATGGGGAAAGGCGCGGCCGGCGACGAACCGACGGATGGTTGGGTGTGCATTCGGGGGTCAGTCGGAACCAAAGGAGGCCAGGGGTGGCTAGCAAACTTGCCAAGACACCGGTACGAATTGCCTGGACAACCGGCTTGTTGAGCCTTGTCCTGGGTGTGACGTTGTGGTCCGCCAACTCCGGAGCACAGTTGTTGGATGACCAGCCGCCGCGGGCCCGTGCTGTCCTCAAGAGCGCTCACGAGCTGCACAAGCGCGGCGACTACGAGGCCGCCGAACGCCTGTATCAACAGGCCGCCGCTCTCCAAAACGAGCTGACGCTCACCGAGCGACAAGACCTGGCCGCGCTGATGGCCCAGAACGCGACCGCCCTCAAGGGACGGCAGGCCGGCGCCCAACTGGTGCAGCAGGCTCAGACTGCCCTCGATCAGGGGCGTATCAAGGACGCGGAGAGCCTACTGAAAGCGGCCAACGCCAACCAGTATTTGGCCCAGGCCGATCGCCTTACCCTGACGACTTTACAGGAGCGGCTCCGCGCCGGCACTGCCGGTTCGCCGTCGCTTCGGCCCAGCCCCAATCCGACGGTGCAGACCGAGATTGTCGTCAAGGAAAACGATCCCAAATCCTACCTCGCCGCGGCCCGTCAAGCCATCGCCAAGGGAGAATACGACTTCGCCGAGGCACTGGTCAAAGAAGCGGAGCAGCGCGGCTCGTTCGGCTGGCTGCCGTGGAACGATTCGCCGGCCAAGGTACGCCGCGATATTCAAGCGGCCCGCGCCAAGCAGCAACCGGTCCTTCCGGCCGGGACCAAGAAAGACGAAGCACCGTCGATGATTAGCAAGCTGACGCCGCCTTGGCTGCGGCCGAGCGACAAATCGCCAGCCAGCGAATCGCCCGCCAAGGCGCCCGAGTTTCCGACGGTGCCGAAGGACCCCCAGGTCAAGCGGCCGGCAAACAACTTGAGCGACGATCTCCTTGCCCCAATTGCGTCCAAGCCGGGCGGGGATACCGCCCAAGCGGCCACGCCCAAGTTGCCGCCGGCAGAAGCGACCGCCAAGGCTCGAGCCTTGCTCGCCGAAGGGTACAAGGCCTTGAACGCTGCCGACTACGAAAAAGCCCGTGCCTACGCTCAGCAGGCCAAGGCGCTGCGGCCGGACTTGCAATGGAACGAACCGACTCCGGAAAAGTTGTTGGCGGAGATTCAACGCAAAAGCGCGGCGGCCGCGGCCGGCAGCACCGCCAAGGACCTTCCCAGCGATCCGCGGGCCTTGGTGAAGCTCGGCCGCGAAGCACTGCAACGCGACCAGCTGGACGACGCTGAGAAATACTGCAGTAGTGCCCAGGCCATATCGGGCACTCGCTGGGGACTTTTCGAAGACACGCCGGAAAAGCTGAAAGCCGATATTCACGAGGCGCGGACGCGCAGCAACCGCGAGAAATCCAAGCAAATGCTGGCCGAGGCCCGCAAGCTCTTCCACCAAGGCAAACACGAGGAAGCCAAAGCACTAGCCCAGCAGGCCCAGCAGCTACACGGACCGTACAGCGTGTGGGATTTCGGCGATCGGCCGCA
>JANWVS010000203.1 GCA_025056835.1 Gemmataceae bacterium
CGCGTGCGCACCGTGGCGCTGGCGATGTGCGGGACGACGATGACGTTGGGCAGCCGCAGCAGCGGATGGTCGGCGGGCAACGGCTCCGGATCGGTGACATCCAGGCCGGCGGCGAAGATCGTGCCCGCTTGTAAGGCGGCGGTCAGCGCGGCGGTATCCACCAGGGGACCGCGGGCCGTATTGATGAGCACGGCGGTCGTTTTCATCTTCGCCAGGGCGGCGGCGTTGATCAGGCCGCGGGTCGTTTCGTTAAGGTCGGTGTGCAGCGAAACGAAGTCGGACTCGCGCAGCAGCGTGTCGAGATCGACCCGCCGGGCGCCTAGTTCTGCTTCGGCCCGCGGGTTGGCGACGACATCGTGGTACAACACGTTCATGTTCCAGCCGCCGCGACAGCGCTGGGCAAGGGCAAAACCGATGCGGCCCATGCCGATGACGCCGAGCGTGCGGCCGGCCAGGTCCTGGCCGAGGTGTCCCAGCGGCTCCCACGTCTTCCACAGCCCGGCGAGCGTGTAGCGGTGGCCGTCGACGATCCGCCGCGCCGCCGCGATGAGCAAGGCAAAGGCCATGTCGGCCGTGGCGTCGGTCAGCACGCCGGGCGTATTGCCGACGCGGACGCCCCGGGCCGTGCAAGCCTTGACGTCGATGTTGTTGAATCCCACCGCGAAATTGCTGACGACCTTGAGCCGCGGCGCTGCGTCAAGCAAGGCGGCGTCGATCGTGTCGGTGAGCAAGGATATCAGACCCTCACAATCGGCGGCTTTGCGGCGCAACACCTCGGCCGGCGGCGGCAGGGGATCGGGCCAAACGTCGGCGTCGCAGACGTCGCGGATCAACTTCAGCCCCGTCTCGGGTATGATGCGCGTGACGAAGACTTTGGGTTGGCTGGCCATGGCTGGCAACTTCGCTGGACTTTCGCCGACCTTGGCATCTTAGGCGCGGCCCCCTCCCGCGGCGCACACCGCGCACCCTGCGGGCCGCACGCCGCGCCGCGGTGCCCGACAGCGCCGGTGTTGCCCCCGGCAACGTGGGGTACTTATTTCTTCTTCGGCAGGATGGTCAGGCCGGTGACGCCGGGCAGCTCGATGCGGAATACGGCCCCGGCGCCGGCCTCCGCGCCCAGTCCCCCGGTGATGTACAGCACGTTCATGTCTTTGCCGGAGAAGCCGACATTGCTCGTCGTCAGGTTGCCGCCGGGGTAGCGGCGAATCAGTTTGCCTTCGGGGTTCAACACCTGCACTTGGCGCATGCCGTAGTGGGCGACGTACAGGTTGCCGTCGCTGTCCAGGCACATGCCGTCAGGCTGGTTGTCGATCTGGTCGCCCTGCTTTTCGGGCAATTCGGCGAAGACCTTGAGCGGTCCGAGCTTGCCCGGAGCCAGCACGTCGTAGACGAGGATGCGATTCTTCTTGCTTTCGGCCACGAACAGGCGTTTGCCGTCGGGAGTCAGCACGATGCCGTTGGGAAAGGCCAATCCTTTGTCGCACAGGTGAGTGCGGCCGTTCTTATCGACATAGTGGATGGTGCCGATCAGTTTTTTGTCGTCGCTGCCGCCCGGGTCGGTGAAGTAGAAACCGTCGTTGGGCGTGTCGAGGGTGAGGTCGTTGGGAGCGCGCAGCGGTTGGCCGTCGCACATCGACGACGCCTGGCCCAACAGGTGGCCGTTGGCGTCGAGCTTGAGCACGGCATTGAAACCCGCGTCGCACACCAGATGGCTGCCGTCGGCGAGGATCTTGTGGCCGTTGGGCGCTCGCATCTTGACCCAGGTCCAGTGCTTGCCGGCCGGCGTGAACTTGGTGATCTGATCGCCGTGGGAAATATAACCGTAGCCCTCGTGGTCGAAGACGACGCCTTCGCAATAGTGCGGCACCTCGAACAGTTTGACGATCTTGACTTTGTTCTCCGCCGGCGGTTGCGCCGCCGCCAGCGGCACCAGACCGAGAATCCAACAGGCACGCATAACGTAGGCTCCTTTGCGGGAGGCACAGGGGTGGACAGAGTTGCAACATAGGAGAAACGAACCAAGCTGCCAAGCACTGCCCTCCGGCCGCAAGGTTCTCCCCGGCTCATGCGGTGCTTCGCCTTGCTTTTCCTTTTGTCCGCCGATAAAAAACCAGTGCCCTGCGCCGCCCTCCGGGGCTGCGGCCCACGACGTGAGAGGATCCTGTGCCATGCCGATGATGAAGATGCGCGACGTCAAGGTCGGCGAAGCGATCATGTACAACAACGAGGTCTGGCTCATTTTCGATCGCCACGAGCAGACCCGCGGCAATTTGCGCACCTATTGGCAAATCAAGCTCAAGCATTTGGAGCGCGGCAACGTCGTCGAACAACGCTTCTCGCCCGACGACAACGTCGAGAAGATCATCCTCAACCGTCAGGAATACGAATATCTCTATCGCGACGGCGACCACTACGTCGTCATGGATCCCCAATCGTTCGAGCAAACCTACGTGCCGGTCAGCATGGTGCCTGAGGCGCAACAAGCGTTCATGGTCCCCAACATGCGTCTGCATTTGCTCAAGGTCGATGATAAAATCGTTCAGGTCGAATTGCCGCAGATCGTGGAAGTCGAAATCATCGACGCCCCGGAAGGCGCCCGCGGGGACACCGCCACGGCCGTCACCAAGCTGGCGACGATCGAAACCGGCGCCCAAGTCCGCGTACCCGGCCACATCCGCAAAGGCGACCGCGTGAAAATCCGCGTCGAAGACGGCGAGTTTCGCGGTCGTGTTGGCCAAGGCGCATGAAAATCGAACAGCCGCCGTTTCAGTTTTCCCCAGGCGACGAAGCTGGACGGTAATTAACAAAATCGCACAACCTAAGTCCCAGCAATAGGTTGTGACATATCAACCCATCCCCAAGTCCGCTCGCCGGCATTTCTGGCCCTGTTTTTGCAAATCCCTCAGTCGATCTCGTTCATCGCTTCGGGGGACCAGCCATGCTTGCCATCCACCGATCCAGCCAACAGCGTTTTCGGCCGAGCTTACGATTGAACAAGCCTTCGCTTCTCGACCCCGGCTTGGTCGGCGACCCGTGGATTGACGATTGTTACCTGCCTAACTGTCTGATCGTTCATCTCAACAATCAACCCATTTCCCTCGTCGCGGGCACGCCCATGGACCAGGCGGCCATGAACCAGACGTTGTTCCGCATGCGCTGTCGATATCCGCGGGCGTAACTAGCTCTTCGGGTGGTGTTTGAACAAAGTAGTTAAACTAGGGCCTTCTTCGTCTACGGGCGGGAGGCCGATTATGTCCAGGATCACGGTTACTTTGGAAGTCGATACCCCCGAACAGGCAGCGCTGGTGCGTCAGTTTCATGCCTTCCTTCAGGAGATGCGGCAGCTGGCGTCGACGGCGCCGGCGGGCCCTATCATCGACGTGTGCGAGACGGCGGTCCTGATCACGGCGATGCTGCCGGTGACGCTGAGCAAAGTGGCGTTGCCGCAGGCATGCCATCGCCACGGCCGGCGGCTGGCGGCCTGGCAGACCAAGAAAAGCCACGCGCCGGAGGTGTTCGCTCAGGCGGTGGGAGACGTGGAGTTCACAATCGACGCCGGCAAGGTCAACACGCTGGAAGAGGGCTGGAGGGACCTGAAAATCGCGGCTTTTCAGCAGCGAAAGCGTGCGAAGCCGGCCACGCCCGCGAAATGGATTACTCGTTCCCTGCCGGCGCCGACGGCGCGGAAGCCCGCGCGTTTTTGGAACGCGGTCGGGCGGCGCTGCTGGAGGGGGATTGGTCAGGGCTGTGCCAACTGGTCAACGCGGAATATGCCCAAGGGGACACGGAGCCGCGTCGCGCGGCTTTGGAAAAGCTGGTGGGGTACGTCGCGAAACACAAGTCGCGGCTGGCGTATCGGCAGCGGCTGGCGGTCGGCCAGACGATTGGCAGCGGCAGCGTCGAAGGCTGGGCCAAGACGCTCGGCTTGCGGCTGAAAGCACGGGGAGCGCGGTGGCGGCACAAGAACGTGGCGGGGATGTCCGCGCTCTTCTGCGTCCGCAGCGGCAGCCAGTGGCCAGCCTGCTGGTCCCGCGCTTCATGACAGAGACCCCAAAGATCGGTGGCCACACCCGGTTTGGCAATTTTTCCTTGTTTTTGCTCGACAACCGAGGAGCAACCCAGTTACTTTCGGTACACCTTCACAATCGGCTATGGTTCTACCAAGGGCATGTGGGTCGGTCGGGCATTAGCCGTCGACCGTGACGCTGACGCGAACGGCAACTGGGAGATTTGGCCGAACCTTCTGGAAGCGGCCTACCGGGCCTGGATCGGCTGGGCGGACCTGAACAACGGCGGCGACACCGCCACAGCATGGCAGCATTTGACCGGTCGACCGGCTGAGATCCTGTCAACCAACGATTTCACCGCGGGACAGCTCCGCACCCGGATTGAAGAGGCATGGAATGCGGGGAAGAAAATCGTCCTCGATACTTGGGGCAAGGACAAGAAAGATAATTGGAACCTGCCCGGAAACCATCGAGATGCCGACGCGGGAGAGAGACTTCCCTATCGCTCAGATACGAGTGACCTATGTTCGTACATCAGGGTGACCGGTGTGGCCCGAGTGAAGCCCGGCGACGTGCTGGTGAACGGTGAGAACGGCGACAAGGGCTATCGGATTCGCAAGATTGTGCCGGCCAATGCGAAGACCGGCGTGATCGGCTGGGTGGAGATGGATCCGAAAGCGATTGTGGGCGAGGCGTTGGCCAAAGAGCCCCGCGCCATCCGACCCGTGGAGAAGAGGTGAACAGCGTCTGGCAGGTACAAAGTTGGGTCTGGGCGTGGCCCGCGGCTGTCTACAGCAAATCGGAGAGGGAAGGCAAATCTACACTACCGTCAAGTCCGATGGGCGCGTGTCGCCCATGATGAGGCCTGGACCTTCCAGAAGGGCGGTGAAGCGGTCCATCCCGTTATGAGTTGGAACGCCTGATTCTGGCGGAACCGTAGCTGGTTGGGAAGGGCGACCTCGCCCGCAGCGATAGGTCTTTCAGTTAGACTATAGGTCGATTTTCTATGTTCCCTTTTCCAAAGGGTTTTTCGATAGGTCCACTGGAAGTTGTTCGCCGGATAAGCATGGCTTTTCTTTTAATTCTTCTTGGGACCGTTT
>JANWVS010000204.1 GCA_025056835.1 Gemmataceae bacterium
CTCGTCGCCGATGACGCCGATGATCGTGCGATGCTCGCCGCGACTGATGTGCGGCTTGAAACCAAGCTCCTTGATGCGATCGACGATGTGGTCGATGTCGGCCTGGGTCGCGTTCGGTTTGATGACGATAATCATGGCTGGCCTGCTGATCGTGCCTCCACGACGACAGCGAATCCATGTTCCCCGGCGTCGCTGCGGCAGCAATGGCTCTTGCGGAGGAAACGGTTGGTTACTCACACGGCGCGGCCATCGGATACGAACCGAGGATCACCAGCTGCTCACACTTTTTTTCCAGCCCTTGCAGCGCTTTCTTGACCTTCGGGTCGTCGATGTGGCCGTCGAAGTCGACAAAAAACATGTACTCCTGCTTGCCGGTCTTGGCGGGAAACGATTCGATCCAGGTGAGGTTGAGTTTGTTGGCTTTGAAGACCTCCAAGGCGTCGACCAACGAGCCGGGCTGATGGGGCACCTTGAACATCAGGGCGGTTTTGTCGTTGCCCGTGCGAGCACTTTCCTGGAGTCCGATGACCGCGAAACGCGTTTCGTTGTGGGGATAATCCTCGATGTTGGCGTACAGAATCCGCAGATTGTACTTCACCGCGGCTTGCCGGCTGGCCACGGCCGCCGCCCCGGGTTCCTGCGAGGCCAATTGGGCCGCTACAGCGGTGCTGGAGACGTCTTTGAGGTCGGCGTGCGGCAGGTTCTTGCTCAACCAGTTGCGGCACTGGGCCAACGCCTGCGGTTTGCTGTAAACGCGCCGAATCATTTCCTGCTCGCAGTTGGCCAGCAGGTTATGGTGAATCCTGAGGCGGACTTCCGCGCAGATCTTTAATTGCGGCAGCCGCATGAACATGTCGAGCGTATCGGAGACGCCGCCGTCGGTGGAGTTTTCGAGCGGGACCACGCCGAAGTCGACTTGGCCGCGGTTGACCACTTCAAACACCGAAGCGATACTGCCGACGCGCATGTATTCCACAGCTTGGCCGAAGCGCTCGACCGCGGCTAAGTGGCTGTAGCTGTATTCCGGACCGAGGTAGGCGACCTTCAATACTTTTTGCAGCGCCCGCGAGCCGCTCATAATCTCGCGAAAAACGGCCCGCACCGTACTTTCGTCGAGCGGCCCTTTGTTGGCTTCCAGGATGTTTTTCAAGACCTCCTCTTCCCGGCCCGGCGAAAAGACCTCGGCGCCGTCGTCGTTTTTCAATTTGCCGATCTCAGCCGCGTAGGCGGCGCGTTCATTGATGAGCTTGAGGATCTGAAGATCGAGCTTGTCGATCGCCGACCGCAAACTTTTGAGCTGGGCTGCTGATTTTGCCGACGTCGTTTGCTCGCTGTCCGATTTACGCGCCATGTGCGTGTCTCAAGGTGGGAAACTCTCGCAGATTTTCCAACAATTTAGCCAGCACTCCGATTGCCGTCAATCAACAAAACGTCCTTTCACCGTACAATTTACGGGTGTTTGACACTCCGCAAGAGATCGGCACCTACCGACCGGCGCAGCGGCTGTCAATTTGACACCCCGCCGGGGACCGCGACCGATCTCCACGATAGCCGCCAGTCCAGAAGGTGAATCGCATCTATGTACTGTACAGTGTATTACGACAATTGCCGCGATCGAGTTCAGCCCTGGCATGGAAACTGCTGTCTAGCTGAGCGACGTCGATCGAATCGCTGAACATGACTTTGTGTGCTTGTTAGGGAACAAATATCCACCATCACCGAGGATCGAAACATGGCGGAAGAAAAAATCATCGGCATAGACTTGGGCACGACCAACTCCGTCGTGGCTGTTGTCGAAGGCGGCGAAGTCAAAGTCATCGCCAATCAAGAGGGGCATCGCCTGACCCCCAGCGTGGTCGCGTTCACCGACAAGGGCGAGCGTTTGGTGGGCGACCCGGCCAAACGGCAAGCGGTGACCAATTCGCGCCGCACGATCTACTCGATCAAGCGTTTCATGGGCCGACGCCACCACGAAGTCGAGGCGGAAGAGAAAATCGTGCCGTACAAGATTGTCGGCGGACCCAACGAGTTGGTCAAGGTTGACATTGACGGCAAACAATACACCCCGCCGGAAATCTCCGCGATGATCCTTCGCAAGCTCAAGGAGGCCGCCGAAGCCTATCTCGGCCATCGCGTCAACAAGGCGGTCATCACGGTGCCGGCGTACTTCAACGACAGCCAGCGCCAAGCCACCATCGACGCGGCCCAGATCGCCGGTTTCGAGACCGAGTGGGAAATCGAAGGCAAAGACGGCAAAAAAACGCGACAGCGCATGCGGATCATCAACGAGCCGACGGCGGCTTCCCTCGCGTACGGTCTGGAAAAGAAAAAGAACGAAAAGATCGCCGTCTTCGACTTGGGCGGCGGCACGTTCGACATTTCGATCCTTGATGTCGGCGACGGCGTTTTCGAAGTCAAAGCCACCAACGGCGACACGCACTTGGGCGGCGATGACTTCGATCAGGTCTTGATCGACTATGTCGCCGGCGAGTTCTACAACCAGCACAAGATCGATCTGCGCAAAGATCCCATGGCCCTGCAACGGCTTAAGGAGGCGTGCGAACAGGCCAAGAAAGACCTCTCGCAGCAAACCTCGACCGACATCAACTTGCCGTTCATCACCGCCGATGCGACGGGGGCCAAGCACTTGCAGATGACCATCACGCGGGCCAAGTTTGAGCAGCTGACGGCCGGTCTCATCGAGCGCTGCAAAGGACCGGTGTTGACCGCCCTCAAAGACGCCGGCTACAAGCCCAGCGACATCGACGAAGTGGTGCTCGTGGGCGGTATGACGCGCATGCCGCGCGTGCAGCAATTGGTCAAAGAGATATTCGGCAAAGAAGGCCACAAGGGCGTCAACCCGGACGAAGTGGTCGCCGTCGGCGCTGCCATCCAGGGAGCGCAACTGCTGCTCGGGAGCAAGTCGGAGGTGCTCCTGCTCGACGTCACGCCGCTGTCGCTGGGCATTGAGACGCTCGGCGGCGTGTTCACGAAGCTGATCGAGAAGAACACGACGATCCCGACCACCAAGAAAGAGATCTTCTCGACCGCCGATGACAACCAAACCGCGGTTACGGTCCAAGTCTTTCAAGGCGAGCGCCCCATGGCCCAGGACAATCGCCTGTTGGGACGCTTCAATCTGGAGGGCATCGAGCCGGCCCCGCGCGGTGTACCCAAGATCGAGGTGACGTTCGACATCGACGCCAATGGCATCCTGCAAGTATCGGCCAGGGACCAAAAGACCGGCAAGGAGGCGAAAATCCGCATCGAATCGTCGAGCGGCCTGTCCAAGGAGGAAGTCGAACGCATGAAGCGCGACGCCGAAGCTCACGCCGCTGAGGACAAGGCCAAACGCGAAATGGCCGACTTGCGGAACGAAGCCGACGCCACAGTGTGGCAGGTCGAAAAAATGATCAAAGAGCAAGGCGACAAGCTGAGCGAAAGCGACAAAGCCCCGGTGCAAGCGGCCATCGACAAAGTCAAGGAGGCGCTCAAGGGCACCGACGGCAACGCGATTCGCCAAGCGCTCAACAACCTGCAAAGCGCGGCCCACCACCTGGCGCAACACCTGAACCGCACGAGCGGCGGCGGCACCGGCTCGCCGCCTCCCGGGGCAGGGCGTCAGAAAGACGATGTCATCGACGCTGAGTTTGAAGTGAAAAAGTAACGCCACCCTGCCTTTCCAACCAACGAGCGGCCTGTTGGATGTGGGCCTCCCCCGCCGGAAAGGTGCGGACCGCCGCGCCCAACAGGCCGTTTCGTCCTGGACTTTCGTTCTTCGTCAAACGACTTCGTCAACAGAACGGCTATTCGCGACAGACCGTTTCACGGAGGGCGCCTTGTGTGCCCGGCTTCCTTTTGGTTGGTTGGCAAACGCCCGGTACGTTTACCGGACCTCGCGCCTCTTTAACAAACTTGCAAGCAACCGGCACTTGCCCAAGTGGTAGCTCTCGTGTTCGGCGATGTGGCCGACGGCCCAGCTCCAGGTGATGCTGCGACGCCCGCGGCGCTCGACCACACGCTCCAAGTCGGCCGCGGCCAGCCCTTCCAGAAAGCGCCGATACGCCGGCCGTACCTGTCGATGATAGTCGCCAATCGCCTTGAGGTCGCGCCACCGACCCTCGTCCAGGCTGCCGGCAATCATCGTCGGCCAGGCGCCGGCGAGCCGATCGCGAACGCAGAAAATCTGGGACAGGTACAAATCCAGCATCTCAGCGAGATGCTGTAAGTTCCAGCCGATCGAAGCGACCTCGCGTATCGGCTGCCAAGCAAGCTCTTCCGGCCCGAGGCAAGTCTCGGCCCAGTGGTAGACGTTCCAGAAGTTGCCGTCGAGGTAATCCCAAAGCTCGACCCAGGGCTTGAGACAGGGGTCCATTGGCCGGGAATCCCGTTGTGACCGTGCGGCGAATTCGCTACCTTAGCATTGTAGGTTTTACTGGTCGAGCGGGGCGGACCCTGAGGATTTTGCGTCGTGGACTTTGATGCGGAAACTGCTGGTTTGGAGACCGACCCGAAGTTTCCGAGCGGGCCGTGGACCGGGTTTTTCTTGCAGCCGTTGCTGCCTGGCAAGCATCGCATGGAGCTGCGCCTCACTTTCCGCCGCGGCACCATGACCGGCGACGGCCGCGATTGGGTCGGCGACTTCGTCATTCGCGGGCGTTACAACCCCGACGACGGTCGCTGTTCTTGGACGAAGCGCTACCTCGGCAAGCACGACGTCTGGTACCAGGGCTACAACGAGGGCCGCGGCATCTGGGGCGTGTGGGAGATCCCGGCCGACCAGAACGCCGGTCAGACGTGGCGCGGCGGCTTCCACATTTGGCCCGAGGGATGCAACGATCCCAGCGCTGGGCGGTTGGACGAAGCTGCCGAGGTGCCGGTCGAGGACGGTGATTTGGTCGGTGCTCCCTGAAAGGCCGCCACAACCGTCGGTCTGCTCGCTGCCTGGGAGACCGGAACTTGAGTCCTTGGTGCGTGGGAACCGTTATGCGTCTGGGACTGACCACTCTTGTCCTTTGCAACCTTTTGTCGGCCGCCGGCGCTGCCGAAGAGGTCGTTCCCTCGCGCGACGATCTCGACTTTTTCGAAGCC
>JANWVS010000205.1 GCA_025056835.1 Gemmataceae bacterium
TTGGGAACGGTGTTTGTCGGCATCAGCGGCGTCGAGGCGGCCGACCTGGAGAAGCTGCAAGACACCCACAAATTGACGACGCCCCTAACCATTGCGGTCGATAAGGACGGTCCCAAGGCCTGGAAACTGAACAAGGAAGCGGCCGTGACCGTAGTGGTGTACAAACGCGGCGGCGCCGTGGCGGCGAACTTCGCCTTCCGGGACACCGCTGCGGCTGCGGCCAAGGCCAAGGACATCGCCAAAGCCACGGAAGATGCCCTGAAGTAGACCGCGGATTGCTCATCCTGCAATGAACCCGCGCGGGCCGGTACGAGGTTGCCGGCCCTTTTCCTTTCCCATCAGGCTCGAGCTTTCCTGGCAGAAAATGTTCGGTCTGCGCCGACGGCGATTTGACTTCCCGCACAACACAAACTAGGCTGCCTTAGGGGCCTGCTCGGCACTGGTCGCTCGATTCCGGAATCACTTTTTCATGCTCGAACGAACCTTCAGCTTCTGGCGCCGGTTAATGGGACCCACTCCAAGCCGGCAGGCGGCGCAACAGTCGACCTCCTCTTCCGCCACCACTGCGAACGACGACCGCCGCTTGTGGTCGCGCCATCCTACTGAATTGGCTGCTACTCTTCATCTGGCCAATGAATCCGAGCAGCCGGCAGTGCCCGCTCAGGTGCGCGACATCTCGCGAGGCGGGGCCAAGGTCACCGTGGATCGTCAGTTGCTCCCAGGCTCTATGGTCAACCTTCACCTGCCGCGCAATGACGACTCGGAACCGCTGACGGTCTTGGCGTGTGTCGTGCGGTCCGAGCGACTTGAAAATGGGTGCTACGTTCTCGGCTGCGTCTTCTCGCGCGAATTGGCCGACGACGATTTGTCGCACTTGGGTGCCCGCCGCGTTCGACACGATCCGGAAGACCAACGCGTTTGGCAACGTTTCGATTGCCGTCTCCGGGCCAAAATTCAGCGTGTGGGAAGTCCTCATGCCGCGCAGCCGACCGAGGTGCAGGTGGCAAATCTTTCGGCCAGCGGCGTCGGTCTGTTAAGCGGCGTCCCCATCGACGCCGGCGTGCTGCTCAACTTGGAACTGATTGGCAAGGACGGCGGAGCGGTACGCACCATCTTGGCGTGCGTCGTTCACGTCAGCCGCCGCAGCGACGGCCAATGGGGCTTGGGCTGCAACTTCATTCGCGAACTCAAGGAAGAAGATTTCCAGGCACTGCTTTAACGGCGTCTGCTGGAGCGACGTGATCCCCGATCGTCAAGCAGCGACGGTGGGTTGCCCGCGGTGGCGGCAACCGCAAGACACCGTTTTTCAGCGTTGACTTACGGTGTGGCCACATGCGTTGCCGTCATGTAATAGGTTCGCTGGTAGCCGTCGCTGCGATACGAAATCGAACCGTAGAGACACACGATCTGATCGACATAGCTGCGTAACGACGTGCCGGGCGCGGTGGTCACATACAGAAGCACCTGACCGTGGCGGTCCTCCAAGACGTACATCGGTTGGCCGTCCTTTTCAAATGCCGTGCGCCGCAGCCGGCCCCATTGACTCCATTGCGGCGGCTGCGTGGCGATGCCGTTGTATTGTGTCCACTGGCCGGTGGTGTGGGTAAACGAAGCGGGCGTACCGCTGGTTCCCGGCGATGAATTCGGCACCGTTTGGCCAGGGACCGTCCAAGTCGTGCCCGACGAGGCCGTTTGGGAAAAACCCGGCAACGTGGCGGCGCCCGGCGTGGTCGGCCGGGAGAAATTGGGCGGCGCCACGTTCGTCACTTGAGCCGGCTGGACCGCATCCTTAGGGATGAAACGCACGTCATTGCCGGGGGGTGCGATGCGATACCACTTGCGGCCATTAACTTCCATCGGCGGTTCGAGGATTTGTACCTGGTAGCCCGAGGCGATTTTCACGCTTTCAACCTTCGGTTCCGTGCCGACCAGGGAGCTGCCCGGTAGGACTGGTGCCTCGCCGTTGCCGTCGACGTCGATCACACCGGTGTAACGATCGACTTGCTTGACGTACTTACCGTCGACCCAGCTGAACGAACCAGGCGGTGGAGCAATTTCGTACCAACCTGGTTGCAGTCGACTTTCGCGGATAACTAACACGGTATCGCCCGGCCGAAGCCGTTGGGTGGGGTCCATTTGCAAACTCGGTCCGCTCCGCACCTCAACGCCGCGCGGGTCCGTGATCGTCAACCGTTGAGGAAACAGACTCGGCGTCTGCGTTGACGGTGGATTACCCAGACCCGGCACATTGGCGCTGGGGGGCTGTAGTGGCAGCCCCGGAAGCTGGGGTGGTTGTCCCCAGGCTACCGTGCCGATCGATCCGCTTAACAGTAAGGCAGCCAAACCACAGCGCATGGCATACACCTCGAAGATCCCCACGGTGGGTCTTTTGTTCTCATCGGCGCTTCGGCGCGGGCGTATTTAACACAATGGCGGGTTTTGCCGACTTTGCCGCCGGCGAACCACGCGCCGCAGCCACCTTATACCGCTTCGCCAAGTTGACGCAAGTCCTATGATGACGTGGTACTCGCCATTTGACCTGTCGTTGGGGCAGCGTATGCACGACTTCACCTACCGCGACATCGCCAAGATGATCGACCATTCGCTCTTGCAACCAACCCTCACGGACGATGACCTCGACGCCGGCTGCCGCTTGGCCCGGAGTTACGAGGTGGCTTCGGTATGCATCAAACCCTACGCCGTCGCCCGAGCGGCCGAAATGCTGGCAGGTTCCGGCGTGGCTGTCGGTACGACGGTCGGTTTTCCTCACGGCGGCCACAAAACCGCGATCAAAGTCGCCGAAGTTTCCCAAGCGCTAAACGACGGCGCTGTCGAATTGGACATGGTGGTGAACATCGGCAAAGTTATCGGCCTCGATTGGCGCTACGTCGCCGACGACATTCGCGCTGTCGTCGAGGTGGCCCACGCCGGCAAAGCTCTGGTGAAGGTGATCTTCGAAAACTGCTACCTAAGCGACGACCACAAGCGAAAACTCTGCGAGATCTGCGGTGAGGTCGGCGCCGACTTTGTCAAGACCTCGACCGGCTACGGCAGCACCGGGGCCACGCTCGAAGACTTGGCCCTCATGCGCAAGTATTCTCCGGCCCATGTGCAAGTGAAGGCCGCTGGCGGTGTGCGCACTTTCGACCGATTGCTGCAAGTGCGCGCCTTGGGAGTGACGCGCGTCGGCGCCACGGCCACACCGGCAATCCTCGACGAGTGTAAAGCGCGCCTGGGGATTCGCTAAGAGCACCGCCGGCTCGACATTCGCGACTTTGCGGCGGCCTATGGTTCGCATAGAATCTCGAATACCGCTCGCCTCAAGGCGATGGTTTGGCTGAGCACCAACACGCTGCCGAGCCGCCGTGCTCGGCCGTTGTTTTCCAAGCAGACGTTATCGCTCCGAACTTGTTGTTGGACCGAGTGTCCCTACGATTGGAGGCGTAGCTCAGGGGTAGAGCAACGGACTTTTAATCCGTAGGTCGTGGGTTCGATCCCCACCGCCTTCACTGGCCGTGGCCGCAAGGTGCCTAAGGATCGCAAGGGATTCTGATAGTAAACATATCGGGTACGATCACCGGGCCGGCTCCACGTTGACGATGCGGACCTTCGGCGTCGAAAGATCGACTTTGACGGGGGAGTCCGTAATCGCTTCGCCGACGTTGCCGGCTGCGTCGATCGCTTCGACCTTGACATAAAACTGATAGGGTACGCCATCGGGCATTGTCCAGATGTGGCGGCCGCTGTTGGCAATTTTTTCGGCGAACGTGCGCCAGGGACCGGTGAGTTGTTCGGCAAAAGAAATCGTGATCGGATCACGAGCCAGGTTTTTATCGCGGGCCGTCCAAGCAATGGCCAACTTTCCTTTGTCCGGCCCGTGTCCGACGAGGACGCTTTGCAACTGAACGACCGGCTTGGTGAGATCGACTTCAATCCACAGCTGCGGACGGTCGCCGAATTGTGGCGGACGTTCACCGAGACCGACGCCGCTCTTGGCACACAAAGTGATTCCATAGACGCCTTCGCCCTCGACGTCGAACTGAATGGCCGCCTGTTTGGGATCCTCGAAGCGCTGCGGATATTTATTCCAGCTGCGGCCGTTGAGGGTGTACCATAGTTCGACCGCGGAAACACCGGAAGGACCCACTTCCTTCAGCTCGAAGTTGAGGCTAATGCGTTTGCTGTTCACGAGTCGGCGTTCCGGTGCCTCGGGCGCCGCAGCGGCATCCGAAGCCGATGGCTGCGAACCAGTAAAGGGCGCGGCGTGAAAACCGGTCCCCGGCGCGGCCGTGAAACCACCGGCCGGAGCCGGAGTAAAAGCCGGAGCGTTGCCGATCGGCGAGACTAAGGCCACCGTTTGTGACGTATTCCCGGCGCGGTCGCGAACTTGGAGACGGACTTCGGCCGGCCCGGCGGTCTCAGGTCGCCAATAAAGTTGGTTGACGCCGATCGGGACATTGAGCGGCAGCCACGCTTGGCCGCCGGCGGGACGATATTCGAGGCGAACGGTGTCGTTGGGGAGGAATTCGAGGTTATCATCGCGGATGTCCCACGAAACGCCCAAACGGTCGCCTTGCGGCGGCAAGCCTTGCAGCTGTAGCTGCGGCGCGACGGTGTCGACAACGACTTTCAAACTCGGTTGGACGCCTTGCATCGTCGGAGGGTGGACGCGGTTGTCGAGGTCCACCGTTTGCACGGCGAACCAATGGAGGCCGTCGCGTTCGGCAGTGAAACGAAAATGCCCTTGGTCCGGCGGGGCATTGGCGGCCGCCTGCCAGGTTTGTCCTAGATCAATCGACACGTACAGTTGCACTTGGCGGATGGGGGGCATTCCAGCGGCCAACGGAGGCATTTTGAAAGGAATACGAAAGGTACGGTATCGCGAGTGAATCACACCTCCGACGGCTTCTTGCCCGGAGACGGACCACGGGCCTAAGCCGCTCAGCGCTGCCAACAACAGTAGAACCGAGCAACGGCGCATAACCGACGCGCCCGCAGTAAGGACTGGGCCGCGGACAATCCACGCCCCCTCGTCGTCATCGTCCAGCTAAGTCAGTGAACTTAAAGGAAAGGTGAAGTTAGG
>JANWVS010000206.1 GCA_025056835.1 Gemmataceae bacterium
GACGGCGCCGATGGTAACAACTTTGCCGGCGCCGGATCTGACGAAATTCGAAGTCTCGGATCATTTCCTCAAGACAATAGTCGACAAACTGGGGAAAATGAGGAAGGTTTGTCGTCCGGAAGGAAGCATCGTCCCGCGCTGGTCTTCCTGAAAGGCGATGGATCACGTCGTTCCCGTTCCGGGTGGTCCATGAAACCTTCTGTGCCGATCCGCATCGCCGGGTGGTCGATCGTTCTTTGGGTTTGCGTTGGCGTGGTGCCGGGACCGCGGTTGGAGGGCCATGCAGACGCGTTTCCCTTCGGCATGGTGCACCTCGTGCCTCTGCCGGCGATCGACGGACCGTGTGAACCGCCAGCGCCGTGGTTGACGTTGAAAATGCTGGCGCCGGCCTGCGCGGCTGCCGGCCGGGAAATCGAGTATCGTTATATCATCGAAAACTGCTCCGCCGGCGATGCGCATCATGTGTTGGTGAAAAATCCGCTTCCGGCCAACGTGCGTTATGTTCGGGCCTCGCCGGTGCCGCATCAACTCGAACCAGAGCTTCAGTGGAAGCTGGGGACCGTCAAAGGGGGCGGCAAGTGCGAGATCAGCGTCGTTGTGCTGCCGCTCGGTCCAGCGGACGTGCGCAACTGTGTGCGCATCCAGTGCGAACATGGCCTATGTACCACCACGCGGCTGGCCCCAACTCTTCCATGGCCCTTTGATCCCAGCCGGCCGCCGCCGCTTGAGCCTCGCGGAGAACCGCCGCGGATTGAACCAAAAATCGAGCCGATTCCACTTGAGGGGCTCGCTCGCTTGAAGTTGCGAATCGAAGGGCCGAAGGATCGCTACGCCAACATGCCGGCACGCTACTTCATCACGGTTGTCAACGAAGGCAAGGCGCCGGCGACGAACCTTCTCGTCCGTGCCTTGCTTCCTGAGAAAACTGAGTTCGTCGAAGCGTCGCACGAAGGCCATCATCTCGCCGGGCAAGTTGCGTGGCTGTTGAGGGATCTTGAAGCCGGCGGCAAACGCACAGTGGAGTTGATCCTTCGCTCGCAAGGCGCCGGGGAAAGATGCCTGCGCGCTTCGGCCTTGGCCGACCGAGGTGTCACCGCTCCCCAGGAAGAGTTTTGCACGATTTTCAAAGGTATTTCGGCGCTCCTGTTGGAAATGTACGATCGCGAAGATCCCGTGGTTGTCGGCGGCGATACCAGCTATCCCATCGTCGTGGAAAATACCGGTTCGGCACCGGTCACGAACTTGCGTATCCGCGCCCGAGTGCCGCCTCACATGGTCTTGGTTAATACGATTCCGGCCGAGCGGACCATTGCCGAACGCACCCCCCAGGGCCAATGGTACAGCTTTCCGCCCGTGCCAAGTCTAGCTCCGGGAGCCAAGGCGGAATTTCAGGTGTCTGTCAAAGCTGTTACGACCGGTGATGCTCGCTTCCGCATCGAAATGACCGCCGATCAACTCGACGCGGCCCGCGGCCCCGTTTTTGAAGAAGAAAGCACGCTGGTCTACGACGAAGAAGCCGGCAAGCTGCCAGGTCTGAAGTTGAGCCGCAAGAAGCGATCTAGAACTCGTTGTTCAAGCCGACGGCCGCAGATACGAGCTAAAAGCTCGCAACACCTCGTACAGATCGGGCGTGATCGCTACTTCGTCGTCGAGGAAGTCTTGCAGCCACAAATTGTTGTTCTTCTTGGCGACGGCGACCAGCGGCAGCAAATCGCGCAAACGCACTCGGATCGTGGCAGTCGGCACTACGTCATCGTCGGTCGTCGATTCGGGATACACTCGCAGATACGCGGCCATGCCCCGACCTCCCTGTGTGGCAGTCGTAACTATCATCGGCCGACGCGGCGAGCGAACTTCGAGAATTCTCCGCTAGAATAACTTCGCGCCGCCGAGCACGGACGGCAGGTGTGGTCCATTTTCACTGATCGGGTTTCGCGCTATGGAAGCAGATGGCGGCAGAGGGGCCAAAACAAACGTCAAATTCGCCATTCTCGGCGCGGGCGGGTGGGGCACCGCCGTCGCCGTTGTCCTGTCTCAGAACCCCGCACACCGCGTCAGCCTGTGGAGCGCTCGGCCAACGCATGCCGCAGCGCTGCAGCACGAACGCGAAAACCGTCGCTACTTGCCGGGTGTTCCGATCCCGCCGGCCGTGGAGTTGACAACCGACATCGATGCCGCCGCGGCCGAAGCCGATTTGCTTATCACCGCCATACCGACCATTTACCTGCGTGATGTGTTGCTCCGATGCGCCGGGCACGTGCCTCCGGTTTGCCCGGCCCTGAGCCTCACGAAAGGTATTGAAATTGCCACCTTTCGCCGACCCACGGAGATTATCGCCGAAACGCTCGGTCCCCGTCCGGTGGCCGTCCTCTCCGGTCCGAGCCACGCTGAAGAAGTGGCCCGCGGTATGCCGACCACGGTGGTCGTCGCCAGCCGCAATTATGACCTGGCTCGCTGGATTCAGCAGCGTTTCACTTCCGAGCGATTTCGCGTTTACACCAACCAGGACCTGATCGGCGTCGAACTAGCGGGCGCGTTGAAGAACGTCATCAGCATCGCCGCGGGCATAAGCGACGGACTTGGATTCGGAGACAATGCCAAATCGGCCTTACTTGCTCGCGGTCTGGCCGAGATGGCCCGCTTCGGCGTCGCCCTCGGCGCCGAGCAGGCCACCTTCTGGGGACTTGCCGGCATGGGCGACTTAATCACGACCTGTATCAGCCGCCATGGGCGTAATCGCCAGGTGGGCTTCCGGCTCGGCCAAGGAGAAAAGCCCGCAGCCATTCTTGCCGGCATGGCCATGATCGCCGAAGGCGTGTACACCGCCCGCAGCGTCCACGACCGTGCCCAACGCATGGGCATCGACATGCCGATCACCACCGAGGTTTACCAGGTCCTTTATGAAGACAAGGATCCTCGCCAAGCCGTCGCCTCGCTGATGCTCCGCGAACCGAAACATGAGATTTGAACTACTGGTTCGTGTCGGCTTTCAGCCTCGAACAACGGCAGCAACCAACCGGCTGACACAGCCAAGCTGCTTATGCGCGATGGTCAGAGGCTATCGTTTGAGCAAACGCTGTTGAGCAGCCGCAACTGAGGCGCCAACGTTGCGCGGCGTCGGCGAAAACGGCGCAGTCGTGCCCGATCCGGCACGATGTCGGCTCGGTACAAAGCTCCTTGCGTCACGGAACCTGGAATTTGAGATTCAACCGGTACGGATCAAGTTCGCGAACCGTGAAGATCTGCTGGGCGATCGTGTTGCAATCTTCGATGTTGTTGACGGTCATTTCCACTGTCACTTCGTTGGCGCCGTTGAAGGTGACACGAACGCCGCGAGCTCGTGGACAGGCCTGGCTGATCTTTTGAGTCAGCTTTTGGGCCAAAGCCGGCGATGGGGAAGGGGGCGTGTTGGTCGGTGCCACCGGAGGATTGCTGGGCGCGGCGGCGCCGCTGTTGGCACCAGCAGGCTGCACCTTCGCGTTGCCTAGCGGTGTTTTGGCGCCGTCGACGTACATGACGCCGGTCCCCTCGCGCACCGTTGCCGCTTGGTTCTTCGGCGACGCGGTGGACCCCGTCCTGGGCAACTGCACGGGATCGGACTTCGAGGTCGCGGTGTCGGCGGTTTTCGGCGCGAACCAGCTGCGCAGCCGCGGGAACAGGCCCTCGTTGCTCTGAGCATGAGCTGCCGCTACGACTCCGCACGTCGTGCCCATCGTCAGCAGCCAAGCGTAAATCTTCTTCATGAAGAGACCTCCGGAGAAACGACGTCCGGGAGACCGGCCATCGAGTTAGGTTGAGGATCCATCAGGGACGGGAACCTAGCATATCGCGGGTAACCACCTGTTGTGCGTCGGCGTTGGGCACGCACAGGTGAAGATGATCCATGTCGATGTACACAACTTCGCTGCGGCGACGTTTGAGTTGGTACGGAAACGGGTAGCACGATTCCACCGTCTCAGTGTAATAGACGGTACACTTCCAGTGGCAATGGTGCACCTGGGCAGGGCCGATGAGCGGGAAGAAACGCGGCGGATCTATGACATCGGCGATTTTCTCGTATTGCACTTCGATGTCGTCGCGAAATTCTTCGTAAATGTACGGCACGCCGCGCGTCACGCGCCGCATAGCGCGTAAGACTCGAGCCAGGTCAGGTCGATCTTCGCAAATTGGCCGGTGCCCGGGGGGAATCGGCGGCAAGACCGGCGCCTTGTAGTCGGTGTCGTACAAACAACGTTCTTCGATCCTATCAGCAACCCACGGGGCTACCGGCACCGGAGTGAACCAACCCATCGCGAAGGGTGTGATGCACCCGGCCGCGCCTCCGCACAACACCAGCAGGCCGCCGACCCAGAGCAATTTTCCCAAGCGTTTCATCCGCCTCACCCCCGTTCGCGTAGGCATGTTCTTCATTCCGGCGCTGGGTAACCTGCACGCCGGCGAGACGCCGTCTCTGGGACAGGTATCGACCGGGCAGTTCGGCAAACTTTAACGAATTGGTCGAAAATAACGGAATTGCCGACCGATCCATTCGTAGGGATCAGAGTCGTTTGGCTGGACAATCAGCTGCCGCGCACGCGCCACGCCAATCTGGAATCACCGAAATGCTGAAGCGGTGTTCCCGCGCCACCGATGCCAAGAGTCACCGCACCCGCAAGGTGGGCAAACGGCGTCGTCTTGCAAACTGGCGCGGGCACATCTACTTGGTTTTCATGCCTACCACGTCGCCGATAGTGCGGGTCAGAAAACCGGCGGGTTTGTACCCGGAAGTGGACTGAATCAACTCGAAACCCATGATGCCGACGACGACCATGACGACCACACATGGTAACATGAACACCGTCGGAAATGCGCCCCATGGTGCCGGCTCGATCAGTTTTTCCTTGACGACGATCCGCTCTTTACCCACCGGGGCTTCTTCGTCGACCTCGGCGACTTCCTCGTCGGCAACTTCCTCGACTTCAATGTCGGCCACGTCGCCTGCCACGGTTTCCGCGGCTTCGTCGGCTGCCTCCTCGTCGAGGGCAACTACTTGGCTTCCGCTTTCGTCTTCCGGTGCCAAATCGGAATCGTCGAGG
>JANWVS010000207.1 GCA_025056835.1 Gemmataceae bacterium
CAACTCGCGCGGCCACTGGAGCCAACTCCGGCCTGCGTGGGCCTCCTTGAGGGCCATGAGCAAAGCGAAATCATCGAGCCAGCGATCGTTGTGTTCGACGAATTCAGCAAAGTCGTTGCGCAGGTGTCCGGCCCGACCGCATTGAAAATTCTCCCAGGCCCGAGCCAGGATGCGATTTTTGAACCGGAGGGCCGTACCATAGTCGACGCGCTCGCCTGGGAAGGCCGTGCTCGGCAAGTCGCCGTGGTCGATCAGGCCCTCGTCGCGCAGCAGGTCTGGACTTACTAAGGCGGCATTGCCCGCGAAGGCCGAGTAACATTGATAGGGCGAATCGCCGAAGCCGGGCAAGCCGAGGGGCAGCACCTGCCACCACTTTTGCCTCGCCTGGGCCAAGATATCGACCCAGGCGTAGGCCGCCGGGCCTAAGTCGCCGATGCCATACGGGCCGGGCAACGAAGTCGGATGCAGCAGGATCCCGGAGCTGCGTGTTGATTCCTTGTCGGTTGCGTAGGACATGGACGAGTCCACCATCCACGACACGGGGAGCCGGTCCCCATGCCGCGCATCATTTTCCCAGCAGTGTTTCCAGGATATACAACTCCAGTCCTTCGTAATCGCGCTGGGCGCGGAAGGTCTCCACCTTTGCAGCGTCGACGCGGCGGACAACGTCGAGCAGATGTTCAAAAAGACGTTTGCTGTTGGCCAAGTGCCGCGTCTGGTCTGCCTGTCGGGTGGTGCGCATCGCCTTGACGTCGAGACCGATGCAGCCGTCGTAGCCGCCGCGCTCCAACACCCACACCGTGTTGAACGCCCGCCGCAGGTCGACGCTGGCGAACGTCTTGTCCTGGTCGTATTTCAGCCCGTTTTGGTCGTTGAGGTGGACGCTCCACAGTTTGCCGTGCCACAAGGCGAAGGCCATGTCGTCGGACGGATCGAGGCCGGCGAGAATCGAATGGGCCGACTCGATCAGCACGCCGACGCGCTGGGGATCGGCGGTGCGATACACCAGGCTCATAAAATGCCCAACCGTCGGACAATACGCCTGGTCCATCGGCTCGTTGGGTTTCATTTCGCCGAGGATGCGAATGTGGGCGTCGTGTTCGAGCAGGGCATTGACGGCATCGACGATCCGGCCGACCGCCGTGATCGGACACTTCGCCTCGCGAATGTACGTTCCCTCCCGCGCCAGCCACAAAACGATGTCGCGGCAGCCCAAGGCGTTGGCAATGTCTACCGCGCGCTTGGAGCGTTCGATGGCATATTTGCGTTCGGCGGCGCTATTGGAGGTGTAGGCGCCATCAATGGTCTTGGGGTGCTCCCACAGCCGCGGGGCGATGAACTCGCAGAACAAACCTTCGCCGTCGAGCAGTTTCTTGACCTTGGCAACGCCCTTCATCGTTTCGATCGGCCCTAAGTCGGCCGGCACCACGTCGTCGTCATGGAACTGCACGCCGTCGAAGCCCAGTTTCTTGTATTCGCGGATCTTGGCGGCGAAGGCCACTTCCTTGCGTACCGGCGGCCCGAAGGGGTCCGAGCCGGTACTGATGTTCCACGGACCGAAAGTGAAACGATATTTGGTCGGGCCGGCCATTCAAGTTTTCTCCCACCGTTGCCGATACATCAAAGGAACGCCCAATCGACTTTCCGGGTCGCCCAGACTGGGGAAGTTTCGCCGTCGCCCCGCCCAATCGACTTCCGAAGTCGGTGAGACTTCGGAAGTTTCGTTTTTTATTGGGGTCGGAAGCGATTGGGATAGTGTAGGAAATTCGCGGCGCTGCGGTCCGAAGCTGCCGGGCCTTCTGCGGTGCAAGCCGGGAAGGCGCCGGGTCGCGGCGCCGCCCGGGAGAAGCATGAGATCATGGAACGTGTGAGCATTGCTTGCCATTCGTGTGAACGACTGTGGACGGTGGGTTGCGCTCTGTCGCTTTACGAACGCCAAATTCTGGAATCCCGCCCCTGTCCGCACTGCGGCGCGTACACCCTGAGCGTCGAAGAGCTTTTGGGCACTTCGACCGCCGCCACCCCCATCACGTGGCAGCGGTACGCCGAATATGCCTGAGCGACATCCAGTACGGGAAGGGATCCGGACCTGTTGGATGGTGCCATCAGGCCTTTGGCGTCGGTCGGCAACCGGCCTGCCTCGTTCGAAGAATAACGACTTGCGCCGCAAGCGAACGGCCCCCGAGAAGGCATCGGGCGGCCTAGCCTTTTTCCGGCTCCGTCATGGCGCGAGGGTCGAGGGCGGCGTCCAGCTCGCTTTCCTTGACTAGTTCGCCGCTGTCCTTCTTGCGGAGTGTGCCTGCCTTGATCTTCTCCCGGCACAATTCGCGGACGGTCTTGCCGACTTGGAACGCTTCTTTGGCCAGGGCGGCGGCGGCGTCATAGCCGATGAGCGGATTGAGGCTGGTGACCATGGCCATGCTCCATTCCACCTGTTTTTCGCAGCTGGCCCGGTTGGCTTCCATCTCCAAAGCACAGAAGTCGATGAAGGCCTGGGTTCCTTTGGCGAGCAATTCGACGCTTTCGATGGCCGCCAACCCCATGACCGGCATCATGATGTTCAGCTCGAACTGCCCGCCGGTCGCCCCCGAAAAGGCGATGCACTGGTCGTTGCCGATGACCCGTGCGGCGACCTGCATCAGGGATTCGCACATCACCGGGTTAACCTTGCCGGGCATGATCGACGAACCAGGCTGGCGGTCGGGCAGCACGATCTCGTAGAAACCGCAACGCGGACCAGAACCGAGCCAACGGATGTTGTTGGCGACGTTGAACAGCGTTACCGCGATGGCCCGCAAGTTGCCCGAGCATTCGACGAGGCCGTCGCGCTGGGCGTTGGCCTCGAAGTGATTTTTCGCTTCGACGAACGGCACGCCGACTTCTCGCGCGAGGACCTCGGCGACTTTGGCCCCGAATCTGGGGTGAGTGTTGATGCCGGTGCCGACGGCGGTGCCGCCGGCAGGAAGCTCCAGGATCGCGTGCAGGGCGCGCTGTGCCCGTTCCACCGATAATTCCAGTTGACGCGCGTAACCGCTGAACTCCTGCCCCAAGCGGATCGGCGTGGCGTCGGCGAGGTGGGTGCGGCCGATTTTGATGATGTCGTCCCAGGAGTTGGCCTTGCCGAGCAGTACCTTGTGCAGCCGTTGCAAAGCGGGGATCAGGTC
Organism: Gemmataceae bacterium; assembly: GCA_025056835.1. Taxonomy (GTDB): domain Bacteria; phylum Planctomycetota; class Planctomycetia; order Gemmatales; family Gemmataceae; genus JANWVS01. The sequence continues at coordinate 3,165 of JANWVS010000207.1, forward strand.
TTGGACGATTGCCTGCCCCACGGCGACGTGGATCGCCGTCGGAAACATGTCGTTGGTCGATTGCCCCATATTGACGTGATCGTTGGGGTGAATCGGCTTTTTCTTGTCGAAGCGGTCGCCGTGGCTCAATTCGATCGCCCGGTTGCTGATGACCTCGTTGGCGTTCATGTTCGAGGACGTGCCCGAACCGGTTTGGTAGACGTCGATCGGGAATTGATCGTCGAATTTGCCGGCGGCAACCTCGCGTCCCGCTTGAATGATCGGTTCGGCGATTTCCGGCCGCAGTTTGCCGAGATCGCGATTGGCGATGGCGGCGGCGACTTTCACCAGGCCCAAGGCCCGAATCAGGCGCCGGGGCAACGGCATGCCGGAGATCGGAAAGTTCTCGACGGCCCGTTGCGTCTGGGCGCCGTAATAAGCCTGAGCGGGAACCTTGACCTCGCCCATGGAATCCCTCTCGATGCGAAATTCCGCCATGGCCACCACCTCAACGCTGATGTTCCCGTGCCAGCGAGTTTCTGCGACGCGCCAACCAGGCGATCGGCACAGGTTCAAGGTAGCATTGCCGGCGCAGTGCGGCAACGCACTGGCGGCCAACCGTTGCCGCGCCGCCGCCGGCGGGCCGCGCTCGCGATACAATAGCTTCCTTCGTTGATCTCAACCTGCTGGTACGACGGACCTCGACATGCAACTGGGAATGATCGGCCTGGGCCGCATGGGTGCTAACATGGTGCGGCGACTGATGCGCGGCGGGCATCAGTGTGTGGTCTATGATCCTCACGCCCACGCCGTGGCGGAATTGAGTGCTGAAGGTGCGCTTGGCGCTTCCTCTCCAGCCGATCTGGTCGCGAAGTTGGCGCCGCCGCGGGCCGTGTGGCTGATGGTTCCCGCTGCCGTCGTCGATGCGGCCATCGGCGAATTGCGCCCACACCTGTCGGCAGATGACGTGGTCATCGACGGCGGCAATTCGCACTATCACGACGACATCCGCCGCGCCAAGGAACTGGCAGACGCCGGCATCCATTACCTCGACGTGGGCACCTCCGGCGGCGTTTGGGGACTGCAACGCGGCTATTGCTTGATGATCGGCGGCGATGCCGCGGTCGCGGCCCGGCTGGAGCCGATTTTCGCCACGCTTGCCCCCGGCGTCGAAGCGGCCCCCCGTTTGGCGGGCCGCAGCCAGCGCAGCAGCACCGCCGAGCGGGGCTATTTGCATTGCGGCCCCAGCGGCGCCGGCCATTTCGTAAAGATGGTCCACAACGGCATCGAATACGGCCTCATGGCGGCGTACGCCGAGGGGCTGGCCGTGCTCCGCGGCGCCAACGTCGGCAAGCGGGAACGCGCCGCCGATGCCGAGACGACGCCGTTGCGCCAGCCGCAGCACTACCAATATGACTTCGACCTGGCCGACATTGCCGAATTGTGGCGGCGCGGCAGCGTGATCGCGTCGTGGCTGCTCGACCTCACCGCCCTGGCCTTGCTCAAGGATCCCACCTTGGCGAAATTCTCGGGCAAGGTGTCCGATTCCGGCGAAGGACGCTGGACGATCCAGGCTGCCATCGAGGAATCGGTTCCCGTCCACGTTCTTAGCGCCGCCCTGTTCGACCGGTTCAGTTCGCGCGGCGAAGCCGACTTCGCCAACAAATTGTTGTCCGCGATGCGCTTCGAGTTCGGCGGGCATGTGGAAAAGCCGTGAGGCGCGGCCGCGCCGCGTCAGGAATGGCCGCCGTCGCCCGCCCCGACCAACGCCCGCGCCCGCTCCGGTCCGATGCGCTGGCAGTAGTCGCCGAAGCCTTCGCCGGCTTGGCGGTTCGCGCGGAAGTCTTCCAGCAAGGGCCGAAGCGTAGCCACGATGTCGGCAAAGGGGACGAGATCCTTGAGCTGAAAATTCAAGCGCGAGC
>JANWVS010000208.1 GCA_025056835.1 Gemmataceae bacterium
ACGGTCGACGAGCGGCTCCGCGCCCTCCGCAATCAGCATCAGCAGTTAGAACGGGACCGACGACAGCGACAGCAGGAATACGCCCAAACCGTTCACGGTCAGGCCGCCTGTAAGCAGCGCTTGGCGGCGAGTCAGCTCAACATGTTGCGTGCCTCGGCAGCGCTTGCCCAAGCGTATCTCGACAAAGAATCGATCCAAAATCGGCGCGCGGAACAGGTGGCGCAACGCGACAGCAAGCGGCAGGAGCGGGCGCGTTTGGTGCAGTTGGTGCAAAGCATCCGAACGGAATGGCGCGATCACCAAGATCAATACCACAGCCTGGAGTTGACGGTCAACGACGTGCGCCATCAGCGCGATACGCTGGTCGAACGCCTGCGCGACGACTATCAGCTTGAGCTTGCCGAATTGTACGCGGCTCGCGGTGCTGCCGCGGCGACCGCTGCCGAGTCGGACCAAGAACCGGGGGGTGATGCAGACGCCGTGCAGCAGGAGATCGCCGAACTGCGTCGCAAGATCCAGCGGCTGGGAAACGTCAATTTGGAGGCGTTGGCCGAACTGCAAGAGCTGGAAAGACGCTCGGCAGATTTGCAAACCCAGTTCGCGGATTTGACGGCCGCCAAGAAAGCCCTCGAAGAGATCCTCCACAAGATTAACCAGGATAGTAAACGTCTCTTTACCGAGACCTTCGAGACAGTCCGCGGCCACTTCCAGGAGTTGTTTCGCAAACTCTTCGGGGGAGGCATGGCCGACATCCAGCTCGAGGATGAGAACGACATTCTCGAATGCGGCATCGAGATAGTCGCTCGTCCGCCGGGCAAGGAGTTGCGGAGCATTTCGTTGCTTTCGGGGGGTGAAAAGACACTCACGGCCGTGGCGTTGTTGTTGGCCATTTTCCGCAGCAAACCGAGTCCTTTCTGTGTGCTCGACGAAGTGGACGCAGCGCTCGACGAAGTGAACATCGGTCGGTTCATCGCCGTGTTGCGCGAGTTTTTGCAACGCTCGCAATTCATCATCGTCACGCATTCCAAAAAGACGATGGCCGCCGCCGACGTTCTGTACGGCATCACCATGCAGGAATCGGGGGTGTCGAAGCAGGTGACAATCCGCTTCGAGGACTGGGTCGAGGACGATCGTCCGCAAGCTGAAGTGGCATGACGAGCAAAGCCGGGGCGCAACGCCAGGGAGGTCAAGCGGCGTCGACATCGGCCCGCCCGGTCGGGCGACGCAGCAGCTTCGCTGGGAACGCCGCTCGACCGCGGGCGGTGAGGCGCATTTTGCCCGGTTGGTCGGGATTAGCCAGCTTGAAGGCCATCGCCGAACGTGACGACGAAAAAGCAGAATCGAAAGCGGAAATCGTCTTGCGGGTGCCGAAGAAATTGAGTAGGAGAGTTGCCCCTTCTCCATCGGAATCAGCGTAGCGGCCCTGCGCACGCCTTTGGGGGAGGCCGGCTCCAGCGGCGCGGGCGAGCGTAGCCGAGGATGCGGAGGCGAGCTGTGACCATCGCAAGGGAGGCTCACGGGCGGTACTGGCGGCACTTAGGTTCGGTGGTGCTGTTGGGGGTGTGCGGCTGCGCCGCGATGTGGGAAGAAGTCACCAGTCGCGAGTTCACCGTCAAGGACCTTTTCCATCGTCCTGATCCGTTGGTGGTGTTGCGAGACAGCACGGATTACCAACGCAAAGCTGCGGCCTTGGCGCGGCTGAAAGAACCGCTGGCGCACGGCGGTACGCAAGAGCAGCAAAACCTGTACTTGGAAATTCTCAGCCGAGCGGCGCTGAATGAGTCGCCGAACCAGCCGGAACCGATGAGTCGCGAGCCGTTGTGTCGCCTCAGCGCCATTCGGACACTCGGCGAGTATAAGGACCCGCGAGCCGTGGAGATTCTGGAACGGGCTTATCTCGACAACCAGCCGTTCACACCCGAGATAAACGCCCTGATTCGTCAGCAGGCGCTGGTGTCGTTGGAGCGGACCGGCAACAAGGAGGCTCGCCACGTGCTGATTCGCGCAGCACGTCAACCGGCCGCATCGCCGACGAGCAGTCAGGTGGAGCGTCAGCAGGTCTTAGATGAAAAATTGGCCGCGATTCGAGGATTGGCCAAGTTCCCCTATGCCGACACGGTCGATACCCTGGTGTACTTGTTGGAGACCGAGAAGGACGTTGCCATTCGCCATAGTGTGCATGAGTCGCTCAAAGCAGCCACCAGGAAGAACCTGCCGCCGGACGCGGCCGCGTGGCGCAACATGCTCGCCGGCGAGCCGGCCCCGACTTCGCCGAACGTCATCCAGCGCGTCACCGGCCTGGTTTCGCGCGGTGAGGCGAAGAAAGACTAATACCGCCCTAGCCGATCTCTTAACAGTGCTATTCGCACTCTTTCGGCAAACGCTCCAGAGGCCGACCAAGGACGACTTGCCGTTCGATTTCTAAAACGTATTGTTGATTTCGAACTCTTCGACCTCGCGAACAAAACGGGAGGGAAGGAGTCCGGAATACGGAACCCATAGACCGAGGGAGGCCCAGCAGACGGTAGAACCGTTGTTGTTGGGATAGTCGTATGAAGTTCACTCGCGCAACCAGCTACGCGCTGCACGCCATGGCCTACATGGCTGCGCAAAAAAAGAACGAACCAACGGCATCGCATGTGATCGCTGAAAAGCGCCACATTCCTGAGCGGTTCTTGCTCAAGGTGCTCAAGCCGTTGGTCTCCGCGCGGTTGCTGACGAGTATCAAAGGCCCAAACGGCGGGTATCGGCTGGCGCGTCCGGCCAGCGACATCAGCGTGCTGGAGGTTGTGGAAGCGGTGGAAGGCATGATTCGCGGCGAGGCGCCGAGCGAGGAGCCGAACCATCCGACCAGCCGTCGATTGGAGGCAATTTGCCAACAAACAGCAGATCAGACGCGCAAACATCTCGGCAAGATCAAAATTAGCGAGTTGGCTGGTCGCGATTGACTGGCCGGCCCCGCGGCGAAGGCGGAAGACGCGAACGCTGATGAACTGCGCCCACATAGCGGAGCGAAGGGAGTGCAAATTACCCAAATTCCCTGGTCCCGCCAAAATGGAGACAATCATCACGGTCGTCCGGCAAAATTCGCTGACTGTCACAATCCATTGACAACCTTACTGCGTCATACGATCGGAATTGTTTCATTTTGTGGTCTCGTTGAAGGAGCGCAGGCGGGCGGCACGGCCGCTCCCGCGAAGGACGATGAAATTGACTCATGCTTCCAGCTACGCGTTGCACGCCTTGGCCTTTCTCGCCTCGCAGAAAACCAACGCGGCGATGGCCTCCCATGTGATTGCCGAAAAGCGTCGCATCCCCGAGCGGTTCTTACTCAAAGTGCTCAAACCACTGGTTTCCGCCCAACTACTTATCAGCACCAAGGGACCCCACGGCGGCTATCGCCTGGCTCGGCCGGCCAAAGACATCACCATGTTGGATGTGCTGGAAGCCGTCGACGGTCCGATTCGCGGCAAAGCTCCAAGCGACGTACCCAATCATCCCATTAGCCGGCGGTTGGAGGCAATTTGCCAGCAGTCGGCGGAGCAGATGCGCAGGCATCTGGCGCGGATCAAGATCACGGACTTGAACGGTGCGGCGTGACAACGATTGCGCCGACGAGTGCTTCGCAGGGCTGTTGCTTCAAAACACGCGCACGAGGTACAGGGCGTCGCCTTGTTCGTCATCGAGACGGTGGACCAACTCGGCCCGGCGATGCAGCCGCCAATGGCGCCACGCCGGTTGATTGACCAAAAAATAGATCGGCCGCTCCGACTGGGGCAGTTGCTCGGGTTCATCGACCCGCACGATGGGGCGGCCGTAGTAGAACATGATCCCTTCGTCGCGGACTAACAAAGTGTAAAGCGTCTCATCTGACGGGACCAAGGCAGCGAGCACGGCTGCTTTGTTCCGCGGCTGACGAATATGCGTGCGCTGGCTCATGATGACCTCGACATACGCTACCTTGGCCAGGCACCAGACGGCGAGCAGGCCCGCAACGACCTTGGGCGGAGGAAGCCGCGGCATCGGCCACGGCAAGCCTTGTTGGCGCCATGCGTGCCAAACGACGACGGCCAGGCCTGCGACGCCAGGAAAGAGCGGGAAGCTGTGCCGGGGCGTGTGTTCGTTGGGCAGGCTCCAAAACAACACCTGCGGCCACACCCAACAGTGGAGGGCGGCCAACAGATCGCGACAATTGGCGTCGAGGCCGCGGTAGAAACTCGGACAGAGCGCCAGCACTGCCAAGGCCGACCAGGGTAAAGTGTTCAGCAAGATTTTGAGCGGATGGTACAACGATTCCAGCCACGGGTAGGGGCGATAGGTGTTGTACCCGGGTGCGAAGCGTGAAAGACCTTCCCAAAGCATGGTGTCGCGAAGAACGTGCGCGTGGCCATGCCAGTATATGACTGTGATCCACGCGACCACGACCGCGATGGCTGCGGTGAGGCTAACAACGTGGCGCCAGGCGAACAACAACCGCAACCGACCCGTCCACCAAAGATACGAAATCGACATACCGTAAAAGAATTGCGGCGCCGTCCACTTGGTCAGGAATCCCGCCGCGACGCAAAGCAGGGCGATGAGCCACCAGCCAAAGGAGCCTTGCTCGTGCCGTGTTTCCGTAGCTCGCAAAAAGCACACAATGCTGGCCAGGACCCAGAAAGTCAGCAACATATCGATTTCGGCGGCGCTGGCCTTGTCGATCCACATCGGCGCCATGGGTAAGATTAACCCGGCGACTAAGCCGGCGATGGGACCCAGCCGCCGACGAAAGTACCAGGCGAACAGAAAGACACACGCCGTAGCCGCCAATGCCGACGGAAGACGTGCCGTTATCGTCGAGACGCTACCAAATGGCCAGCTAACGACCACGATTGCGAAATACATCCCCAGCGGCTTAGTGAAAAATGGTTCACCATAGAGGCAGGGAAGCAACCAATTTCCGTTTGCGAGCATTTCTTGCGCGACACGGGCACGTAGTCCTTCCGTCCGCCACAACTCGCTGCCGGATAAACCATAGAAAAACAACACGCTCGCCCACCCGGCCAAGATGGC
>JANWVS010000209.1 GCA_025056835.1 Gemmataceae bacterium
CCAAAACTGGACACCACCAGCCGCCGAATCGCGCTGGCCGATTCCAGCCGGGTGTTCGCCGTGAAGGCATGAAAGGTCATCTGCACGTTCTGACTGGGGTCGCCGCCGAAAAAGACCCCGTCTCCCACCAGATCGGCGGCGGAGGCCTGAATCCGCTTCAAACCGTCGGCCCGAATCGTGTCTAGTCTGACCAGCCCGTCGCCGCCTCGCGTCCGAGCCGAACGTACCTTAAGACACGACACCCGGGGATCGCCCCCGGTCACTTCGATCTCGCGCTGACCATCCCCGTCGCGATCTTCGATCAAAAGCGTGCCTGGCCCTACCAGGATCACCGATGTCTGGGCGCCGGCGCCATCGTCAAATTGCACGTGGGATCGCTGCCGTGTCGGCCGCGGCGAATGGCTCCCCGCCACATCGCGAATCACATCGTGGCCCGTCCCCGCGTGGATCTGGTCCCGACCGGCACCGCCAAGGATCGTCTCGCTGAAACCAGAGCCATGAATCACATCCGGGCCGTCGCCGCCGTCCAAGACCACGGTCGTCAAGTTGACAAACTGTGCCGGCGTAATCTGGCTGACATCGATCACGTTCGCCAGCGGTCCGCCGATCACCTGCAACGTCCGCACCTGCTCTGCCAACACGCGCTGACCATCGACCGTGATCGGCGTGCCATTGAGCGTGACCTCTTGGTTCGGGTTGCTGCTTACCACGATCCGGTCGGCACCATCGGAGACGATCCTCAACTCGCCCTGATGGAAGACAACGTCGACCGCCAGCAACTCGCGACTCTCCAAAACCTCGATCTGAGGATGAAAGACACTCTTGCGGCGCGCCAGCCGCGCCAACCGACGCCGCTCCCGACGCGACAAACGTGGCCAAATGTTAGGCAACATGGTGATCCTCCACGGAGGCGGGCTATTGACCACGGGCCAGCTGTTGCACTTTTCCCATCCGCTCGCTGGGCGATCTACCCACCACTAAACGTTCCTGGGTGCTCACTGACCGTAACCCTCCCCTCAAGCTTCTTGAAGCAACCAACGATTGCCGTTGGTTTGTCCCTGAAGGTTACGGCACTGGGATTCGAGTATACCTGCCCGTTCGCCGTCATGTGTGACCGAAATTCACATCGGCAAAAAAATTTCCACGGCCCTTTGGGCACCACTCCAACCCAAACAGGACACCACTCTCGATCGACTGCGCTGACGAGGGATTTCGCGACTCTGCCTTTCCATTTCCATCAATTGGGCGCGTGGTGGCGCCGCCGGCGTCCTCAACGCCAATTGATGTGAGTGTAACGTTGAGTGGCCTACGGTTCGCCGCCGCCGTAACAATACCTTTGCATCTTGGCGTCGCCTGTCGGCGAAGGCTGATGTTTCGTCAGCCGGGTCGCGCTGCGATCCGTCAGACTCGGAAGTGGCCGTGACGCTTGACTGCGTCAACCGCACGGCCGAGCAAGATGCCCGGCGCTGCGCGCAGCGGCGCCGGTTTCCTTTGTGTGGCGAATGGGTCGCATGCCCTGGTTTGGTTGGAGCTGCGTTGGCCTGGCAGCGGTGATCCTGTTGGCCGTTCTGGCCAGCTGGAGTCGGCGCTTTTACCTGCGCCGGATGAACCGCCGGCCCGTACCGTGGTGGAGAGCGTTTCTGGGAAGGGGGCTTCCCGTCAGCGAGCTGGCGCGGCGCCTCGGCCTTGAGGCTGCCGATGTAGAGAGGATTGAGGTCGTTTATTTCGAACGCCGCATTGCGAAGAAGCGGGGAGGGACGCGCCGCTTGCTCGTGCCGGCCACGCCGCTCAAGGCGCTGCAACGCCGACTGTTGCACCGCTTGTTGCGCCGACTGAAGGCTCATCCCGCGGCGCACGGGTTTGAGCGCGGCCGATCGATCGTCAGCAATGCCCGCCCGCACGAGCGCCAGGCGGTGGTAATTAAGATGGATATTGTCGACTTCTTCTCGACGACACCGAGCCAGCGCGTCGAGTTTTATTTTCGCCGCATCGGTTGGGACGCCCAAGCCGCGGCCCTGTTGACCCGAATTTGTACGCACGACGGCGGCCTGCCGCAGGGGGCACCGACAAGCCCCAGGTTGTCAAACTTGGTCAATTATGCTTTCGATGCTCGCCTCGACCGTTTTGTCCGCCGCTTCCGCGGGACTTATACTCGTTATGCCGACGACATCACGATCAGCTTTCCCCAAAATCGACCGCGCAAGGTCCGCGGCACCATCCAGTATGTGCGTCGACTGGCCAAGGCTTTCGGCTACCGCATTCATCTCCGCGGGAAGTTGCGGATTTTGCGGCAACATCAACAGCAGCGCGTCACGGGTCTGGTCGTCAATTGCCGGGCACAACTGCCGCGAGAAGTTCGGCGCCGCCTGCGGGCCGTGCAACATCACTTGCGCGTCGGCCGCCCGGCGACGCTGACCGTGGCCCAACTCGAAGGCTGGTTGGGTTTGCTTAAGATGATAGACCAATAAGTGCTGCCGTGTGACTTCAGGTGAGCCGAGCGCGATAACTCGCCGGGATCGGAATCGACTCGATTTGGTTATCTCCGGTAACACGGCAACATACTGATGTGACCTGACCGCGGGCAATCGCTTCACCCTGCCGAGAAAAATGGAAGCCGTAGGTGATTGACTTGACTCCGATGCGGACGATGGCGACTTCGATATCAAGCTCTTCTTGAAAACGAGCTGGCCGCAGGTAATCGCAGTGGGCGGACACGCGAGGGAAGCCGAGCCGCTGTCCCTCCCATTCCAGCTTTACTGACAGGCCGCGGCTGCGAAGAAATTCAACCTCGGCGGACTCCATCCAACGGAAAAAGTTGGAGAAGTGGACGATGCCCGCCATGTCGGTGTCGACAAATTCCACGCGACGTTTTGTGCGAAACGGTTGCATGCCGCTGCCATAGAGTCGTGAAGTTCTTGCCCCGTCGGGGATCGTCCACAGCAGCCGTGCGGTTCTTGATCCGTTCGTGCCGAGGCGCGACCGGCGAACGCATGCCGCGACAACAACGTCGAGGTCGGGGCTGCTCGTCGGGTATTTTAAGAATCGGCTACGGTATCGGAACCGGCGCTCCGCCGACTGGCCCGGTCACCATCCGTCGACAGAACCGGCAGAATTCCCGGAAACGGCACAATCCCACCTCGACACGCCGGCGGTCTCTTCGACAAGGGCGATTCCACTTGCTTGGAGGGGATAATCGAAATTATGGTAAGAGCAAGAAGCGTCGCCGCCTTCGCGTGTGAGTGATTGCCATGCATGGTCTGGACACACTGGTGTTGAGCGCGCTGGGCGTCGGTGCCGTGCTGGGCGGCGCCAGCGGCTTGTACTGGCAGGTAGCGCGCTTGGTCATCCTGGCCTTGGCCTTGGTTGCATCGATTGCTGCCAAGCGCGAGGTTGTACAGGTCTTACAAGAGTACGTCGCGCGGGACGCCCCTCCAGCGGTGGTTCATGCCTTGGCTTATGCCGTGATTTTTTTGACGGTCTACCTGACGCTGTATCTCTTGGCGCGGTTGATTCGTGTTTGGCTGCGAAATTCTGAATTGTCGTGGGCCGATCGTGTGCTCGGTTGCCTGTTCGGCGCCGTGAAGGTCGGAGCTTTGCTCAGCCTCGGCTGCTTGTTGCTGCGTCACAGCGATGATCCTTTGCCTCGCGAGTGGCTACAGCGCTCGCATTTGGCCCCTCGTCTGGCCGACGCGGCCGAGCGAACCATCGCCTTGGTTCCCCCGCAACTCAAACAAGCGGTGCTCGAAGCGGTTCGCCAAGCCCAAGCAGCGCTCAGTCCGACGTCGCCTGACTCTCTCCGCAGTGGTCGCGACGACACGCGCTGACGTGTCGCCATCAGTGTGATTTGCGGAACACGTCTCGACCCCCGGCCGAATGTCCGTATCCCTGATCACTAAAAAGGAAGCCGCCATGCCGAACCTCGACGTTGACGCCTTGCTGACCGCTGCTCGCGCCGGCGTCGGTCAGTATCTTCAGAGTGCCCTGGAGCGCGGCCTCATTGACGCCCAGCAATTTCGCGACGCTTCGGCCAAGACGCTCCCCAATCTCGAAGAATGGCTGCGCGATCCCCACATTGATCGCTTGTCGCCGCGTTGCAAATCGGGCATCGCCGCGGCCATCAACGCCGGTCAGTGGGAAGCGCTCGTCAATGCCTTTCGCCAGAGGCTTTCCTTCGGCACCGGCGGCATTCGCGGCATGATGGCGTTTGACCGCGCTTCGATCGTCCGCCTCAAAGAGGAAGGTCTCGACGCCCCGATCCTCAAAGGCCCTAACACGCTCAACAACGTCCTCTTGCTGCGTACCTCGGCCGGGGTCGCGCAGTTCGGCGTCAGCAAGGGATTTACGAAAATGGTCATCGGCTACGACAGCCGTGTCCGCGGCCGCGATTTCGCCCAAGCGATTGCCGAACTTTTTTTGGCCTACGGCTACACGGTCTACCTTTCCGACGAGCCTTGTCCGTATCCCGAAATCACTTTTGCCATCCCGTATCTGAAGGCCGACTTGGGCGTGCTGATTTCGGCGAGCCACAACGATTATCGATACAACGGATACAAGCTCTCCTGCGCCAACGGCTCGCAGTTCGATCCCAAGGAACGGGATGAGATGTACAAGAATTTCATTCTCCGAGCGACATTCGCCGACGTGAAGCTTTGCCCGCTCCACGACGCGCCTCCGGGCAAGCTGATCTTCTTCGGCGGCGCGGAAAAGGTCGCCGGCGTCGATTACTTCGGCGCCGAGTTGCTGAACATCCACGATCGCCATCGCGACCACATGCTCGGACTGCTCACGGATCGCCAAGCGATGGAACAGCGCAATCGCTCGGCCCAGGCGATTCAAGTGGGCTACTGCGCCTTTCACGGTGCGGGGCGACTTGCCCTGCCGAGGTTGCTCCGCGAAACCGGCCTGACCAACATCAAAATCATTCGCGAAGGCGGCTTGTACGAGCTTGACGGTCTGTTTCCGTCGTTTTGCAGCGACCCGGGCAAGGAGCAGCAGCCCGACCCGGGCGACCCCCGCGCCGCGAAAATCGCCGTCGAG
>JANWVS010000020.1 GCA_025056835.1 Gemmataceae bacterium
GCCCGGCACCGTTTCGCCTCCCGAGGGCGTGCAGATGAACCACCAAGTGCTCGGACTGATGCTCGGAGTGATTAAGCGGACGCTGCCGTCGGCCATGCATGCTGGCATTCCCCCCGCGTGGGGAGTCGAGGCGCGCATCGGGTCACAGTTGCCTAAGAACGGCCGCGGCGACGACTGGAACATCGATTGCGGTCCGACGGCAGTCGCGCCGCCTGGAGCAGCCGCGAAAAAGCTGATCTGGATGCCGGGATAGACCGGCCGGGGCGGCGGGTTCATCGGTGCCGGCAAAGCCGGACTGCTTAGTGCACTGAAGGACCAGTAGCTGCCGCCATCCGCCCAGGCGCTGTTGGTGCAGCGCGCGTAGCGTTCGCCCGCCAGCAAGGTGTTCGACAAACCATCGGGAATGTGAGCGGGAATGCGGGCCGCTCCTTGTGGATTGAACCCGGCACCGTTGGGGGCCGGCGGATTCGTATATGTGATCCCGTTTTCTGCGGCGAAGATGAGGCAGTTGAAAGCAACGTTGCTGGTGCCCCAGGTGTAAGGGCCGACGGTGACTATTCCTTGGCCTTCGTGGCTGGGATCGGCGGGGCAAGTCAACGAAGGAATCGGGCGCGAAAAGGCACCATTGTTACCCGGGAAGAACACGTTCGGTACCCCCAACAACGTTCCCTGGGAACTGTTGTACAGTACTTGTTGTTCGATGTAAGGAAGCATGTGGAACAGACCATTGCCGAAAGCACCGTTGGGCGTCAAGGTGGTACCACCGGGAAAGACGCCAAGAGCGGGCGGCAGGCGTTTGTGCGCATCGTGGCACTGGTGGGCGGCGATTCCCCATTGCTTGAAATTGTTGACGCACTGGGTTCGGGCGGCTGCTTCGCGAACCTTTTGCACTGCCGGCAGCAGCAAACCGATCAGGATGGCAATAATGGCGATGACTACCAGCAGTTCAATTAAAGTAAAGGCCGTTCGTCGCTTGGACATGAGCATAACTCCTCGCACCGACGGTGATAAAAGGAAAGGAAACCTTGGCCGTGGAGGCGGCCAGTGAAAGTTATCGCACGTCAAGCACGAAATGTCAACAAAAAAGTTCATTTGACGCGCTGGAGCCAGACAGTGACGACTCTGGCCACCTGGATCAGACCATCCGCGTCGCAGTTGGCGGGCACGTCGCTGAGGCGGTGCCAGTGGGGGTACTCGAAGTCGATGATGTCCACCGCCGGGATGCCGACGTTTTGCAAGGAAATGTGATCGTCGAGCACGCGGTCGCCCAGCTGGTCGAGAAACGCTTTACACTTGAGTTCCCGGCCGATTGTCCAAAGCTCGATACACAGGTCGCGGGCCTTCAGCCAGGAGTATCCTTCCACTGGAAAGCGCGGGTTTTTGCCGGCAATCATGTCGAAGAGAATGGCGGCGATATAATCGGGCCGCTCGCGGCTCGCTTTCCAGGTCTTGGCGAAGTGTTCGGAACCGAAAAAGTAACGGTCGCGATCGGGGCCGGGGTCGAAAATGTACTCCTCGCCGTCGAAGAAAACCAGATCGATACCGACGCGGGTTTCGAGCTTTGGCAAATGATGGCCGAATTCCATCAGCAAGGCGACGCCGGAGCCGCCGTCGTTGGCGCTGACGAACGGCTCGCGCCATTTGCGCGGGTCGGGTTCCTGGTCGGCGATCGGCCGTGTGTCGTAGTGTGAGCACAGGATGACGCGGCGTTTGCGTTCCGGATGAATGGCGACGATCAAATTGGTCATTTCGACCGAGTTAGGTTGGCTGCGCTGCCGGGCCGAGAACTTTTGCTCGGCGACTTTCAGTCCCAAGTCCTCGAAGTGCCTGCGGAGGAGTTCTTGTTGTTTTTTCATGCCGGGCGTGCCGCTTTGCCGCGGACCAATGGCGCAGACCCGTTCAAGGTACCCCATGGCCCGTTTGCCGTCGATTTCGATGGGCCGAAGTCCCGCCCGCCCACCGGGATCGCGGTCTTGGGCAAACTCGGTACGTTGCTTTGCGGCGGATTCCGGAAAGTCGGATTCGTCGGCTTCGGAGGCAGGCAACACCTCGCGCTGCTTGGCCCGCAGGGCTGCCCGCACATCGTCGCGAAAGCCGAAGTAGTACACGGCGAAGCCTCCTGCCAAGACGGCCGCAGCCAGCATTGCTTTGTACATGACGGTTCCATCCACGAGTTGATCCACCGTGGGCGCGGTGCTCGCGCTACCTACTTCGCGGCGATTTTCCAGTATTCATCATACAGCCCCGCCGCCCTCACTTCGACGCCCAACGGATCGTCGCTCGTCGGCGCCAGTCGGAGGACGGCCCAATCGCCGAGGCGAGGATACAACAAGGCGTTGGTTCCTTTGAAGTCGGCCGCATGGAAGGTGTGGCCGGAATTCAGCACCACATAGCGGTTCGCGTTGAGCGGATTCGGATAAATCAAGACCGGGACGTGGTCCTTGGCCGGGTACTTGACGCCCGCCCACTGAATGTCTTGGGCCGTCCACCGCAACGGCAGACCATCGAGCACCTGGGCCACCAGGTAATTCGACGCCGGATCACCGAACAAGATCAAGTGCTTGGTGGCGATATCCTCGGCGGTAACGTCAACATCGTCCTTGATCGGCAGCTGACCGCGGAAATACTTGGCCCATTCGGCGGCGAAACGTTTGAGATTGCCCTCGGCGTAGCGCTGGGTGGCCTCGTGATAAGGCTTGGCCGTGCCGCGAACGCAGACAAAGGCATCGCAAAAGGCGTCGTCGATCGGTCCCTGGAGGCCGGCAGTCTTTTGCGGCGTTTGAGCACGTTCGGTGAGCAGTCGTTGCGGCAGGACGGCCTGCCATCGGCCCTCGCGTCGGGCCAAATAGAGGTGAGTCGTGCCATTCTGGTGGATCCACGGCTTGGCCGTCAGTTGCTGGCCGTCAATTGCCACAATCTGGGGGTGATTGACTCCCTCCGGCAGGTGCAAATGCAGCGCCCGCACGTTCTTCGTCAGCAGCACGTAACCGTTCTCGTTGCGTTGGGCGTCGATGTTCGTCTCGTGGTAGTGTTTGTCGAGTCCGAGAATCTCCACCCAGGCGCAACTCGGATATTTGAGCGTATAGGTCGTGAAGCGGACATGGTCGGGATATTCCGGTCGCCCCTGGGCTGCGTACTTGCTCCACAAAGCATCGGCCTTGGTTTGCCACTCCGGCGGAAACTGATGCCCCACCCCCGGTGCCACCAAGTGCGTCATGGTGGTAATGTTCAACTGCCGCAGACGCTCCTCCATCAAGTCCGCCGCGAGCTTCTGCGGATCATCTTCGCCGGAATACGCGACGATCGGCACATTGAAGGCATTGGCGGCGTAATCGACGGCGTCGTAAATGCGCAGGCACGCTTCCTGATAAGGCGGCAACGGCTTGGAAAGTCCCTTGACATAGCCGTGCGTCGTCGTGAAGCCGGCTCCGGGGCCGAGAACGCACCACCGGTCTGGGTGGTGCAGACCGATGTGCCACGTACCGGCTCCCCCCATGGAAAAGCCGCGAAGCACGATCCGGCTGCCGTCGGGCAAGCGCTCGCGCAGGGCGAGACGCTCGTTGGCGAAGAAGGCCTCGATGGCTTCGAAGACGTCGATCTCGCCGGCCCAGCGGTAGGCGTTGTTGCCCCGGCCGAAGACGTCGATGCGAACATGCTGCAAATTCGCCGGCGCGGGCGTGTCGCCGCGGTGGGTGTATAAGAACTTGACCTCGGTCAGGGTCGTGTCGCGGCCATGGAGCACCACGTCCACGCGCCAGCGCCGCAGCGGGTCTTTGCCATAGGCGGCCGGCAACGTCACGGCGTACGGCTGCACCGAACCGTCGATCCGCGACCGATAACCGCGGACGACCGTATGGCCGGTCGAATTCATCCACGGTGTTTCGCCGGCCTGGAGAAAACGGGCGCGAAGCAGGCCGCGGTCAAGCACTGACAGCGTCCAGGCCGCGCTGTCTTTGCTGTAGAATTCGCCGTGCTCGAGGATGTTCGCCACCGCTTGGTGGTAGATTTCGACATCGGCCAGGGCAGGATCGCGGACTTTCTGAAACGTCAAGGCCGCGATCGCTTTGCCGAGCTTGGCGAACTTTTGCTTGATCTCCTGTAGTTCCTCGGCAGTCGGCGGCACGGGGGGCGGCGGACTGAAATCCTGGGTTGGCGTTTTGTCGGCGCCGGCTGGCGGCGTCTCGGCCGCTACGGTTGCTGCCGCGGGCAGCAGGGCGGCTTGCCCCAGCCAACCCGCCAGCAACGCCGCCCCCAGTCGTCTCGTCATGGTGATGCTCCCTCGCAACCAACTCCGTGTACTATATCCCGACGGCGACGCGACGACGAATGCTTCGGCCTTGCTATCGCGGCGCTGTCGGTTTGTCCTTATCATGTACAGAAACAAGATCGGTCGACTCCTTGCGAGCGGGCCGGAAGCCCAGACGGAGCGAGCCGGCTCCTTTACGATCACGTCCGCACGGTGCGGAGAGGTTTCGAGGAAAGAATCACAACGCATGAAACGTGCCATCACCTGGGTTGTCGTCGTCGGCATGGTGGCGGGCGGCGGTTGGGTTGCGTCTGGGCCGGTCGGCCGTTATCTGAAAGAGCGCAACCGCGTCCATTATCGCGAAGCCGAAGTGACCCGGGGCAAGGTCGTCGCCGTCGTCAACGCCACGGGCACGATCAAACCCGTGCAGTCCGTCTCGGTGGGATCGTTCGTGTCCGGGCCGATTGAATCGATTTACGTGGATTTCAACGATGAGGTGAAGAAAGGGCAGGTGCTGGCCCAGGTCGATCCGAAAATTTACAAGGCCTTCGTGGCCCGCGATCAAGCCTTGCTCGACAGCGCCAAGGCCGCGTATGCCAATGCCGTGGCCACGTGGGCGACCCGCAAGGCGGAGGTCGAGTCGGCCCGTGCCCGTCATCAAATGGCGGTTAACGACGAGTTGCGAGCCAAGGCCTTGCAAAAGGAAAACCCCAATTTCGTCACCGCCACCGAAATGGACAAGTTCAAGTTCGATCGCATGGCGCTGGCGGCGATGCTGGTCGTGGCCGAGCGGCTCGTGGATCAAGCGGCCGCGGCGGTGGACCAGGCCAAGGCCCAGGTCGATCAGGCCAAGGCCAGCCTCGACCGCTCGCTCGCCGACTTGAAGTATTGCGAGATCGTCTCGCCCGTCGATGGCATCGTCATCGACCGCAAGATCGACCCGGGCCAAACGATGGCAGCCCAGTTCCAGACTCCGGAGCTGTTCATTGTCGCCCCCGATTTGCGCAAGGAAATTCGCGTCTTTGCCTCGGTAGACGAAGCCGACATCGGCTACATTCGCGAGGCGCAGAAAAACGGTCAGCCCGTGAGCTTCACCGTCGACGCCTATCCCAACGAGCTGTTCCAGGGGACGATCTTTCAGATCCGCATGAGTTCAACGACGGTGCAAAACGTCGTCACCTATCCGGTGGTGGTGTCGGCGCCGAACCCCGACCTCAAACTCATGCCGGGAATGACCGCCACCATCTCGTTCCGCCTGAGCGAAAAAAGCGAAGTGTTGCGGCTTCCCAATGCTGCCCTACGGTTCTATCCGCAGCGCGAGCAAGTGCGGCCTGAAGATCGCCATATCCTCGACAATAAAGTTCCCTCAGCCGGCGAGACCGAAGAGGGCGCCAATTATAAGCCGAGCGCCGAGGAGAAAGCCGAACTGCGCCGCAACCGCAACAAGCGCTACGTTTGGGTCGTGGACGGCGACTTACTTCGTGCTGTGCCCGTCACCACCGGGTTGAGCGACAACCAGTACACCGAACTGGTCGAAGGCGACTTGCAGGAAGGCGCCAAACTGGTCATAGGACTGGCAGCGAAGCGATGAACCTGTTCTTGACGATTCGTGTTGCCCTGCGCGCCCTCCGCAAGAACAAACTCCGCGCCGGCCTGACCGTGCTCGGCATCATCATCGGCATTACCGCCGTGACCACCATGGTGTCGATCGGCGAGAGCGCCGGCGCCTTGCTGCAAGGACAGTTGCAGAGCCTCGGCACGAACGTTATCGTCATCTTCCCCGGCAGCGGCGAGCGCGGCGGCGTCCGCGACATGCAACTAGTGACGCTGACCGCCAAGGACGCCGAGGCCATCGCCGCCGAGTGTCCTGCGATTCTCGCAGCCACGCCGATCGTTGTCACCAGCGGTGCGCAAGTGATTTACGGCAACGTCAATTGGCGGCCCAAAGAGGTTTATGGCGTGGGACCGGACTACCTGACCGTGCGCAACTGGCCATTGGCGGCCGGCGGTTTCTTCACCGAGCGCGACGTCGCCGCCGCGGCCCGCGTTTGCATCATCGGCCAGTCGCTGGTCCCCAAGCTCTTTCAGACCGAGAACCCCTTAAATCAAACGATCAGGATCAAAAACATCCCCTTTGTCGTCATCGGCGTGCTCGAAAAGAAAGGGGCCAACCTCGTTGGCCAAGACCAAGACGACATCGTGCTCATGCCTTACACCACGGTCAAGAAGCGGCTGCAAGGTTCGACGTTCGAGTCGGTCCATGCCATCATGGCTTCGGCCCGCAGCAGCCTGCTCATGGCCGAAGGCGAAGAACAAATTCGCCAACTCCTGCTCGAACGCCACCGCATCCACCCCGGCGAGCCGGCCGATTTCCGTGTGCAAAACACTACCGAGATCGCCAACATCATGGCCATCGTCACCGGGACGATTACGTTGTTGTTGTCGTCGATCGCCGGCATTTCCTTGCTGGTCGGCGGCGTCGGCATTATGAACATCATGCTCGTGTCGGTGACGGAACGAACCCGTGAGATCGGCATCCGCATGGCGGTCGGCGCTCGTTCCCGCGACATCTTGCGCCAATTCCTGGTCGAAGCCGTGCTGTTGTCCGGCCTCGGCGGGATCGTGGGCGTCGGTTTGGGTATCGGTTTTTCGGTGGTGATCACGATGGCGATCAACCATTTGTCGCCGGGGGCCGAATGGCCGGTAGTGGTTTCGTTCCCAGCGGCAATCATCGCCCTGTTGTTCGCCGCTGCCGTGGGGGTGATTTTCGGCTATTACCCGGCCCGCCGGGCCAGCCGACTCGACCCGATCGAGGCGTTGCGGTACGAATAGCCCGCACCGGCCGCGCCGCCCGCTTTTGATATGCCTCGAACACGAGGCACCTTTGGCCAACCCCGCCGCGGCGAGGGGCGATGATAAGCGCTACAGCCAGCCATGGACCTTGATGCCAAAATCTGCTATTGTTTTCACGTCAGTCGCCGCAAGCTGGTCAACTTTGTGCGGCAGACCGCGCCGCAGGTGCCGAGCCAGCTGTCGGAATGCGGCGGCGCCGGCACCGGTTGCGGATGGTGTATTCCCTTCCTCAAGCAGATTTTTTATCAAGCGACGGCCCCGGGGGCTGCGGAGCTGGACACACTGACGCCCGAGGAATACGCTCGCCGCCGCGCCGCGTACATCCGCGCCGGCAAAGGAACGCCGCCGCCGGGGGCCACGCCACTGCCGGATTCATAAAACAAGTGCGGAAGGCTGTGGATTGCGGAGCCTGACCATGAACAAGCTCACCGCTCTGGTGTTGGCCGTTGCCCTGCCGGTCTCCTTTGCCGCCGCGGAAACGTGCTTGTCGCCGTTTATCAAGCGGCTCGATCGGCCGGAAAAGTTTCTGTACGTCTGGTGCGTCGATGCCGACGCCAAGGACCACGATTTCCTGGCGGTCATTGATGTCGATAAGCAATCGCCGACGTACGGCAAGATCACGTACCAACTCGACGTCGGCTCCGCCGGCAACGAGACGCACCACTTCGGGTTTACCGACGACCGTACGCACATCTGGGGACTGTCGCTGTTTTCCAACCGCGTCTTCCTGATCGACGTGGCTAGCGACCCGGCCCGGCCGAAGCTGGTGAAAGTGCTCGAAAATCCCGGCGCCGAGGCGGGCTTCGCTTCGCCCCACACCCCGTACGCCCTGCCCGGCCGCATGTTGATCAGCTTCCTCAGCGCCAAGGACGGCGGCCTGCCCACCGGCCTGGCCGAGTTCACCAACGACGGCCAATTCATTCGGAAGATCCCGTTCCCCGCCGAGGCCCCCTATGGTTACGACGTCGCCATCAACCCGCGCCGCAATCGCATGGCGACTTCGCAGTTCACCTATTTCAACAATTACAAGAAGCCCTTGGCGGAGATGGACTTCAAGGCCTTCGGCAGCGAAGTGCTGATCTGGGACTTTCGCGAGCGCAAATTACTACAACGGCTCAAGACCGGCGGCAGCCCGCTCGAATGCCGCTGGGCGCTCCAGGAGGAGGCCAACCACGGCTACACGAATTGCCTGCTCGAGCACTCGATCTGGGTCTGGGAAGGCCAGCCGGACGGCACTTACCAGGCGCGCAAATTGTGCGATACCGGCAAGCTTCCCGCCGATCTCCGCCAATCGCCCGACGATAAGTACCTCTTTGTCAGCTGCTTTGGCTCCGATGAAATCCAGCAATGGGACGTCAGCGACTTAAAAAAGCCGCGCTTGCACAGTACGCTTAAGCCGGGCGTTCATCCGAACATGATGCACATCACCAACGACGGCAAGCGGATGTACATTTCCAATTCGTTGCTTAGCACCGCCGACCGGACGCAAGATTTTTGGATCAAGCTCGCGCATATCACTCCGGAAGGCATGAAACTCGACGAGAGCTTCCACGTCGATTTGACCAAGCTCAAGACCGGCGCCGCCCGCGGCCATGACCTTCTCTTGAACTGAATAGAGCCATAACGGTGGACCCGCCTTTTAGACCGGATTGCGCTGGCAGCGTGTAGGCGGAGCGACCAGCGCTTGTCGGCGTTTGCGCCGGCCAGGGAAGTTGCATCGTCGGCGGTATTTTTTGCTCTGCAAGGGAGGATGTGATGACGTCTCGTCGTCGTTACCGATTGTGCTGTGAACCACTCGAAGATCGCCTGGCGCCGGCCGGCAACGTTACCGTGGCGCCCTTGAGTAGAACAGGAGACTTGCGCATCAGCGGTGACGACGCCAACAATCATATCCGTATCGACCTGACGCCGGCGACCGACACAACTCCGGCCCGCATCACCGTGAGCAGCGGCGACGACCCGACGCAGATCAACGGCTCCGCCATCAACCCGACCGTCATTGATCTTCCAGCCACGGGCCTGAGGAACCTGGTAATCGACATGGGAGCTGCCAACGCCACTGTTAACGGCCAGGTCTTCGCGGCCACTGATTTTGTCACGATTCAGGGCGACCTCGGCGTCCCCATCCAGGGGACCTTGACCATTCAAGGGCTTTTCGACGGTGCCGTCGCCCTGCGCTCGGTCAGAGTCAACGGCGCCGCTACGCTGAAGTTCGGCAACGGACCGCCGGGTGGCCAGAATATCGGCCAATCCGCGGCTTTGGTCACCGATTGTCGTCTCGGACCACTGAGCATTACCACGGGCAACAACGCCGATGTCATCGAGCTGAGGAACAGCATTTTCCGCGGTGCCGTTACCATCAAGACTAGCGGCGGCGACGATCAGGTGAACGTCTTGGGCGACTACCAGCCTTCCGGGAACGTATTGGTCGACGCCCCGACGATCAGCGGCAGTGTCACAGTGGAAACAGGCGCCGACGACGACAACATCGTCGTCGAACGCCATTTCATAGCCGGTGCCGTTTCGCTCAAGGCCGGTCCAGCCGCGAACGATCTCCTCCAGCTGATCCGGTTGGCTCACTGCGTCGTCGGCATTTCCGCCAACCTGGTCCAGAGTTCCAAGATCAAGGCTGCGGAGGCTGCGCTCTCCGCCGACGGCGTCGTGCTGTCGGCGGATGGCCGGCTCGTCCGCGGCCGAGACACCGTGCAGGTGGAAGACGTGATCACGGGTAAGGGGCTGACGATTGCCACCAAAGTTAGCAACGATCTCGTCTTTGTGGAGAATACTTACGTCGGCCGGGCCGCAGCCGCCAAGCTGACCATCACGACCGGCGACGGCAACGACGCCGTTCATGGCAACGGCACGGTCGACCGGGACCACGTGGTTCGTCCACAAGACCAGTCCGGCGCCGGCGACGACGGCAACCGTGTCAACGGCACGACCACGATCGACGTCGGCAACGGCGACGATCAAGTCCTCGTCGGCACCGAACAGCTCACCGGCCGCCATCGTTTCCAAGGCGCGACGTCGATCGGCCTGGGCGAGGGGAACAACACGCTGGCCTTGCTCGGCGCCTTGACCGGCACCAGCGCCGCTACCTTTGCATCCACCACCACCTTCGAGGGCGACCTGACGGTCAACGGCGGCAACGGCTTCGAAGGAATCCTGGCCATCGGCACCGTCATGCGTAGGAAGATGACGCTTAACCTCAAGGCCGGCGAAAGTATCGTTGCCGCGACGAACTCCGCGCTCCTGGGGGCTTTCAGCATGGCCGCCCCGGGCGGTCGCAGCATAGTTGGTCTTGGCGCCACCGAACTCGGTTCCCTCGCGGCGCAAAATTTCCTCGGCGGCGCTGTAACGATCACCACCGGCGCGGGCAACGAGTACGTCGAGGTGCGAAACGCTACCATCATCGGCGCTGTGAAGTTGACTTTGACGGCCGGGCGAGACCAGGTCCTCGTCGCGAACTCCGACGTCAATCAACAAACGGCGGCGATCAACGGCGGCGGCCTTCCGGAAAACAACCGCGGCTCGGTCAACGGCACCGACTTGGCTGTCCTCGGCGCCCCCGGCTTTTCACCCGGCGGCGTTGATGCCGACTTCGGGCAGGTGGTGGACGACGCCGTCGATGCGGTCTTCGGCGACATCCTTGACGCCATCCGGGGCTTGTTCCCGTAAGCCGCTTCACAGGGCAACGACTTCACAGGGCGACGGCGCGGCCCGTCTGGACCGACTCGATTTCGCGATGGCACATCACCAGGGCGTCGCGCGCCAGTTGACCGCTGAGCAGATCCGGTTCCCTTCCGGCTGCGATGCCGTCCACGGCCGCTTGCAATTCCAAGGTGAAGGCGGTGGTTGCGTCGTCGCCGCCGGCGAGCCGGGGGTGTTCGGTCTGGCCGTCGGCCGTCAGGACGGTCAAGGGACAAGTGCCCGATTCATACACCAGGGTCGCTCGTTCAAGGTAAATTTCATAGCCGTGGACGAACGGTCTGCCTTTCATGGCCACGGCGCCGGAAGAGCAGGTGATGGCAGGGCCGCCGGGACCATAGAGGTAGCTGGTCGTCAAATAGTCGACGGAGCCATTGGCGATCACGCCGGTCGAAAATACTTGACGCGGCACGCCGGCGACCAAGCCGATGAAATGCGTATCGTGGATGTGCAGATCGACGGCCGGACCGCCCGTCTTGCTGGCGTCGCCGATCTCGGCGGACCAGTCCGGCTTGCTGATGACGCGCTTGAAATGGCCGCCGAGCAGGCGACCGTGGCGACCGCTGCGAATGGCCTCGGCGGCGAAGGCGAATTCGGGGAAAAACGGCAGGACGTGGGCGACCATCAAGAGGCGGTTGGCCGTGCGGGCGGCGGCAACCATGGCATCGGCGTCCTGGGTGTCCAGGG
>JANWVS010000210.1 GCA_025056835.1 Gemmataceae bacterium
GGCGACCGTTTTACTGATGTCGCTGCGTAAAAAAGTCCACTTAGGCCCGACATGAAGCTCGGCGAAGCCGTTATCATCGGGCAGGCCGGATTTCTCAGGGTTGGTCCACACCCAACCCAGCTTGTTAAGGACGATGGAGAAATTCTCGGTCACGGCCAGGCGGCCTTGGAGCACGGCGAAGTAATTGCTGCCGCCGGCGAAGACCGGGTTGTTGTCGTTGGTCTTTTGCCAAATGAAGATGGGCCGCAGCTCCGTCAACGCTCGGGGATCCTCGAAAAAGATCGGGTTGCTGACCGGTGAGACCAAAAAGTCGAAGTTGTGGTCGCTTTGCAGCGGACTGCGTCGGCCGGCGCCGCTGATCGAGTCGGTCAGGTCGATCCAGCAGCGACGAAGGCGCTCGCCGCAGCGCGTGAAGAAGCCGCCGCGATCGGCATCGTTGTTGACCAGGCCGCAGTTGTATGCTTCCTCGCTGGCACCCGGTCCGCGTTGCGGAACACCTGTCGGCGGCGGACTGCCGGGCGGCCCACCGGGAAACGGCGGCGGCGGCGGCGGATTGGGCACCGTCACGGGCGGAACGTCGGGGATTTGCCCGCGCACGGTCGGCCGCGGCGGCGGCGACGATCCCATCGGCAGGAACGCGGCGACACCGCGCACCCGGGCCGACTCCGAGGCGCCGGGCGTGGTAACACCGGTCGCGGCAACAATGCCAGCCGGCTGCGGACGGCCCAACGCCACACCCGTGTCGCGGTCGCCGGCCATCGGTCGCGCCGCACGCCAGACCGGTTCCTGCCCTGCGGCCGCCCCGCAGAACAGCGCCGCCACCAGGCCGACACGCCACAGGCTGACACGACTCAGGGATCGCGAGCGCATCCTTTCACCTCACCAATGCCATTCGGCGGTTAGCCTGGCCAAGAACGAGTCGATTGCCGCGACAGGCAGCGATGATTTTCTGGTAGACCGGGAAAAGCCGGTAAGACTGTTGCCACCGGCACCGTCCCGCAAGTCGACGAAATCGGCGCCGCCGGTATCATCGGAAATCGTAGAACAACACGGCCTACCTCAAGGGACGTTTCGGTTGTCCAGGGAGATTCACCATGTTATGCCGATCTGCGTTTGTGTTGCTGACCGCCGGCGCGCTCGTTGGCGGAAGTGTCGGGTTGGCCGGCGAAAAGAAGCCGCCGCAAAAACCACGCGAGGTCTGGACCGATCCCAAGGATCCCACGTTGCCGGTCGATTTCGCCCTACAGGGAGAATACATCGGCGAGATCGGCGGCGGCAAACTAGGGGCACAGGTCATCGCCTTGGGTCAAGGGCACTTTCAGGCGGTTGTCCTCCCCGGTGGACTGCCCGGCGCTGGTTGGGACGGCAAACGCAAGACCCTGCTGGCCGGCCGGCTCGACAACGGCGCCGTTGTGCTCAAGGCCGCCGAAGGCAAACGCCGCTATCTCGCCCAAAAACCTGAGGAATTTTCTGCGACAGCCAAATTTCCTCCCGCCGGCCACGAACCCGCGTGCCACGGCCTGTTGACCAGCGACGGTCTCGTGCTGAGCGGCTGCACGGTCGACGGCAAAGCCGTTGAGAACGCCAAGCTGATGAAGACCATCCGCACCAGCCCAACGCTCGGCGCCAAGCCCCCCGCCGGGGCGATCATCTTGTTCGACGGTACGCAGACCGACGAATGGCGCGGCGGCCGGCTCGACAAGACCACCGGCTTGCTCAATACCGACGGTTCCGACATCCAATCGAAACGCAAGTTCAACAACTTCACCGTCCACGCTGAATTTCTCCTCCCCTACCGGCCCGAGGCGCGCGGTCAGGGGCGCGGTAACAGCGGTTTTTACATGGTCCATCACTACGAAGTGCAAATCCTCGATTCGTTCGGACTCGAAGGCAAGAACAACGAGTGCAGCGGCATCTACAGTAAGGTCGAGCCGAAGCTCAATATGTGTTTGCCGCCGCTCCAGTGGCAGACCTACGACATCGACTTCACCAACGCCGTCCAAGAAGGCGGCAAGAAGGTCAAAAATGCCCGTATCACCGTGCGGCTCAACGGCGTCGTCGTGCATGACGATGTCGAGATCAAAGGTCCCACCGGCGGCCACCGCAACGAGCCTGAAGGCACGCCGGGGCCGTTCATCCTCCAAGGCCACGGCAACCCGCTGCAATTCCGCAACATCTGGGTCGTCGAAAAGTCGTAGCCGACGTGCCGAGCCGATGGTTGACGCGGTTTACGCCGCCGACTTGTGGCGCTTGCGGGGCTGCGGCTGGTGCTTCCAGCGGCGGTGCAACCAAAAGTATTGCTCCGGCGCCAAACGAATCAAGTGCTCGAGGTCCGTGGTGAAGCGCTGCGTGACCACCTTGACAGCGTCGGGGGACTTAGCGAAATGCTCCGGCCAAATGACGTCCGCCGAAATGATGTGGTGGCGACCGTTGAGCTTCGGGGCACCGACGACAACCATCGGCACGCGCTGGTCCAGAGCCATGAGGGCCACGGCCTTGTGGGTCGAGGCGGGTCGGCCGAAGAAATCGACAAAAACGCCGCGCTGGCCGGCGTCCTGATCGGCCAGTGTGGCGATGACGCCGCCGCGGTCGAGAATGTCTTGCATCTTCTCGAAGTCGCCGTGCTTGGCCAGGAGCTTCTGCCCGGTGCGTTCGCGGAACCGGCGCAGAAAGTCGTCGACATAGGGGTTATCGAGCGGCCGGGCGATGGCATGAGTGCGAAAACCGACCAGACCGAGCACGTAGCCCGCGGCTTCCCAGTTGCCGAAGTGCCCGGTGACGATCAGCAACGGTCGGCCGGAAAGCATCGCATCTAAAATGCGCTCGCCGTGGACAAGACAAGCGTGTCGCTTCCAGTTGTGAACGTGCAATTTTCGCGGCAGGTGAACGATGTCGATGAGCACGTCGCAGAAATGACGATAGACGCCGCGGACCAGCGCATCGATCTCGGCATCGGTGTATTTCCCGGGAAAGGCCTGGGCGATGTTGTCCTTGGCCACGAGGCGGTGGCGTTTGTCGACATGATACGCCAACCACGCCAGGAAGCGGGCCAATGCCCGGGCCGCCGCCGGCGACAACATTTGCACAAGGCACACGAGCAAGCGCACGGCGCAGTAGACGGCGAAGTCGACGACCCTGGAACGTGGTTTCTTGGCCATGAGCGCCCCTCGCGGCGGGCAAACGGATGATGTCTATGAGGCCCAAACGTACCACATTGCCCCGATCGACGCCAGAGAGAACGCCATGCCCGCCATGATTGAAGCCCACCATCTTTCGAAGACCTATCGGGTCTACCAAAAGCACACCGGGCTGTTCGGCGCGGTTCGGGGACTCTTTCGCCGCGAGTACAAAGAGGTGCAGGCGGTCGCCGACGTGAGCTTCACCATAGAGCCGGGCGAGATCGTCGGCTTCCTCGGTCCCAACGGCGCCGGTAAGACAACGACGCTGAAGATGCTCTCCGGATTGATCTACCCCACCAGCGGCACGGCCCAAGTGCTGGGCCATGTGCCCTGGGAGCGCAAGGACGCCTTTCGCCGTCAATTTGCCCTGGTGATGGGGCAGAAGAACCAACTGTGGTGGGACTTGCCGGCGGCCGACAGCTTTCAGCTTCATCGTGAAATCTACTCGCTGCCGCGCGACCAGTTTCAGGCAACGCTCGACGAGCTGACGGCCCTGTTCGGCGTCGGCACCTTGACTCGGCAGCCGGTGCGCGAATTATCGCTGGGCGAACGCATGAAGATGGAGCTGATCGCCGCCCTCCTGCATCGGCCGCGCTTGCTCTTGCTCGATGAACCGACGATCGGCCTCGACGTGGTCGCCCAGGTCACGATTCAAAAGTGCCTGCGCCAGTGCAACGAAAGCCGCGGCGTCACGATCCTCTTGACCAGCCACTACATGCGCGACGTGGAAGCCCTGTGCAAGCGCGTGCTGGTCATTGCCCACGGCAAACTGATCTACGACGGCCCGCTGGCCGGCATCACCGAGCAATTCGGCCTGGTGAAGAACCTGCGCTTGCACTTCGATGGCGGCGACGCGCCGGCCGACTTGGATCGCTACGGCACCGTCACGCGCCGCGAAGGGCCGACCGCGGAGCTGGTCGTAGAGCGCGGCCGGGTTTCCGAGGTCTTGGCCGCCTTGCTCGCTCGCCATACGTTGCTGGATGTCAGCGTTCAGGATCCGCCGCTGGATCAAGTGATCGCTCGGGTCTTCGAAGGGGCCGCCGATGCGTAGCCGCGGCCTTGGCTCCGCGCGACGTCCCTGTGGGCAAGCCTGCCCGGCGGCAGAGAGGAGGTGACAACGAGTGCAAGCGCTGCGCAAGTACGGCAAAATCCTGCGCATTGCCTTGACCGAGCGGCTCGTTTATCGGGCCGACTTCTTCGTCAGCACGCTCTTTCGCTTTTTGCCGCTGATCACGAGTTTCCTGTTGTGGGACGCCGTCTACCAATCGTCGGGGCGAAGCGAGATCGAAGGCTTCACGCGCAACGACACGATTGCCTATCTGTTGCTCGTGCAAATCAGCCGCATGTTCTCCAGCATGCCCGGCCTGGCGAACGGCATCGCCCGCGACATTCGCGATGGTAATCTGAAAAAGTACCTGCTCCAGCCGATCGACCTGCACGCCTACCTGCTGGCTTCGCGCGGCGCCCACAAGATCGCCTATATCGCCACGTCGGCGTTGCCTCACGCCCTGCTGTTCGCCTGGTTTGCCGACACCTTTCCCGCTTTTCCCGATGTCGTCACGTTGCTCGCCTATGCGGCCGCCTTGCTGCTGGGCTTTCTCATCGGTTTCTTCTTTGAGGCCTCGATCGGCATGGCGGGCTTTTGGCTGCTCGAGGTGACTTCGCTGCTCTACATCGTCAATGCCGTGACCTATTTCATCTCCGGTCAGATGTTTCCGCTCGACTTCCTCGGGCCGTGGCTGGGCGGTCTCTTGCGCCATTTGCCGTTTCAGTACCTCGCCTACTTCCCCGCGATGGTGTTCCTGGGCCACGTACGCGGGGCGGACCTATGGCTGGGGTTGCTGGCCGAGT
>JANWVS010000211.1 GCA_025056835.1 Gemmataceae bacterium
GGCACCTCAGTTCAACCCCCGGGGCCGACTCCATTCGACACGTACCGTGTTCAAGGCAAACCGATCGTTTCCCGGCGTTTACAGCAGCACGCCGCCTTGCTCCGTCTATAGTAGCCCGTCGTGCGGCGGCAGCCACAGCGGTTCGCCACTCTCCGACAACCACAGTAGCGCTCCGCACTGCGATCGCCATCGGAACCTGTCGCTTTGCGACAACCACAGCAGCCCCTCGCTCCGCGGTAGCCATAGTGGCCCGTCGCTCCGCGACGGTTATAGCAGTACCGCGGGGCTTGCCGGATTGCCGATGAATTGGTTATCCGGAGGGAATCTGACGACAGAGAAGGAAATCGCCGGTCTCGGGCCTGCCTCCGCCAGTTACCTGGACCGGTTCGGGAGTTGCTTGGCCCAGAAGCGCATCGCGGCTTAGTTTGATGCCTACTGTCGGGGATTTGATGCGGCACCTCCTCTTGGCCTCGATGGTGCTTGGCTTTGTCGCCCTGCACACGCAGCGGTTGCGGGGGAAAAAATCCGGAGGCGACAGCCGAGCAGGTCTGCCGAGCGCTCAACCAGCGGTGCGCGGTTTTGTTTCATCGGCGGCGGAGAAGCGCCGAGCTGCGGCACACGAGCCGGGTCCTCTGTTACCACCAGCGTCGTGATGCCCAAGCTCCGCAGTCCCACAACCACCAGCGGCATCGTCGCCGCCGCCGCGCTGTACCGCTAATCCCCAGTGGTTAAATCAATAACGCGCTCGGGGGCCGAGACGTCATGCTTCCTGGCCAACGGCCGTTCGCCGCTAAGACGACTTGCAAATCGGTCAGCCAGCGCTACAATCGCTCCATCCAACCGCGAGAACTTGTCCATGCTCATGGCTGATTATCAGCAACTCCTTGATCCCTTGCAGGGCAAAGTGTTTTGGTCGCCAGTGTGGTCTACCCTCCTGGCCGGACTACCGGTGGTGGTCTTGTTTTGGACCCTAGTGCCGATGCGCTGGTTGGCGCCCAAAGCGGGGTTGGCGGGATCGATCACGGCAGTCGTGGTGGCGATTACGGCTTACGGAATGCCCACCGACATGGCCTTGTGGTCGTTTGCCCACGGCGCATTGTTTGGCCTGCTGCCGGTGGGCTGGACGATCTTTAACGCGATGCTGCTGTACAACATCACGGTAGAGACGGGGCAGTTCACGATCATTCGCCGCAGCGTGGCCGGCATTTCGGCCGACGCACGAATCCAGGCCGTGTTAATCGGCTTTTCGTTTGGGGCGTTTCTGGAAGGAGCAGCGGGCGGGGGCACGCCGGTGGCGATTTGCGGAGCGATCATGGTGGGCCTGGGGTTCCAACCGTTCTTGGCGGCGGTGTTATGCCTGATCGCCAACACTTCGCCGGTGGCTTATGGCGGGCTTGGCACGCCGTTGATCGTGCTCGCCGGCGTTACCGATTTGCCGATCGAGGCTCTGAGCATCATGGCCGGGCATCAGTTGCCGTTCATGTCGATCATTGTGCCCGCCTGGATGGTCAAGTGCATGTGCAGTTGGCGGCAGACATGGGCGATCTGGCCGGCGCTGCTCGTCGCGGGCGGATCGTTCGCCGGGTTTCAGTACGTGTTTGCCACGATCCACGACTGGGGCGGCGTGACGCTTTTCCCGATGACGGACATCGGCGGCGGCATTTTTTCCCTGATCGTCACCGCGATCTTTCTGATTTTCTGGAGGCCCAAGGAAGAAATCCGCTATGGTCCCCCCGCGGCGCTGCCCGCGGCCGCGCCACCCCCCACGAACGACGCCCCAGCCGCTACGCCGGATGCTCACGCCGCCGAGGCCAAGGCCCTGCTCGGCGAGGTTCGCGCCAACGAGGCGTACGAAACGCGACCGCTTTCCGCCGTTTCCATCACCATGGCTTGGACGCCGTTCATCCTCATGTCGGTCTTCTTAATGCTCACGGGTCTGGTGCGGCAAAAGGAATCATCGACCAAGGTGGGCGCCGGCAATGTCGAGATCGCCGCGGGCGTGACCACGAACTACGGCATTGCGATACCGACCCTGCACGAGAAGGTGTATCGCGACGCACGGCTCGACCCGGAGCGCCGCCCGGAGAAGGCCGTCTTCAACTTCGCTTGGCTGACGGCGCCGGGCACAGCCGTCTTCCTGGCCGCGCTGGCCTCGATGGTCATGTTGCGGATGAACGCCGGTCAGATTGCAACCGTGGTTCGCCGCACGTTCTTTCAAATGAAGATTCCGATCCCGACCATCGCGTTCATGTTGGGACTCAGCTATGTCACCCGCTACGCCGGCATGGATGCCACGCTGGGTTACGCCTTCGCCGGCACGGGTTTTCTGTACCCGTTCTTCGCGGCGATTCTCGGCTGGCTGGGTGTCTTCCTGACAGGCACCGACGCCGGCAGCAACGCCTTATTCGGCTCGCTGCAAAAGATCACCGCCACGGAGATTTACCACAGTCCCGCGTCGTGGTTTCCCGCAGATTTCCGGGTCGAACAGGCCCAGGTGTTGATCTGCACCGCCAACAGCACCGGGGGGGTCATGGGCAAGATGATCGACGCCCAGAGCATCTGCGTCGCCACGGCCGCCACCCACCAACTCGGCAAAGAGGCTGACATTTTCAAGGCCGTCATCTGGCACAGCATTGTCCTGGCCGCTCTC
The DNA here is from genome assembly GCA_025056835.1 of Gemmataceae bacterium. Lineage (GTDB taxonomy): Bacteria > Planctomycetota > Planctomycetia > Gemmatales > Gemmataceae > JANWVS01. The sequence goes on from JANWVS010000211.1 coordinate 2,651, forward strand.
ATCGGAGCGATGACTTTCCTTCAGGCCTACGTCGCGCCGTTTACCGCCATGGTGCCGATGCCAAGCTCGTCAGGGCGCTGAGCGTCAGGGCACGTCGCCCTTGAAACGAAACGGTTGTCCGCCGACGAACTGATCGCTGGTGATGGTTGGACAGACGTATTTTTCGATGTGCTCGATGATCAGTTCGGTGCCCTTGAAATGGCTGACAAAGGGAGGCATCTTCGGGTTGTACATTGAGTCGGTCAGGTCGCGCATCAGGACGACGTTTTTGCCGTTCTTGGCCATCTGCCGTAAACCGAACGGCCGGCCGAGCACGCACATGTTGGTGTGGACGCCCACCAGGATGACGTGATGGATGCCCCGCGCTTCGAGCAAGTTCCAAATTTCGACCCCGGAATCGCTGATCGCGTCGTGGTCGTGGATCGTGATGCCGGGGTGCTGGGCCTTCCACGGCCTGCGTGGGTCGCGACCTTGGGCCTTGAGCTTGGCGTGCCAGTCGGCGTGCTCGGCGGGGTCGTCGTCTTCGCCGCCGTCGGATTGGTCGATCGGATACTTCCCCTTTTCCTCAGCGGGAATCTTGTGGCACCAGGCCCCGATGTCGGGCGGCAGGTTCTTGGCCTTGGGCGAACTCACGGCCAATTTCCGACCAGGATGGTCTCGATAGGCCGCCATGCAATCGGACGGAGCGTGGATGATAAGCACGCCGGCGGTGCGTGCCTTCTCGAGCACCTGGTTCATGCGCGGTACCATTTCCTCTAAGCGGCGCACGGCGTTGAGGCAATGGTGTGCATCCCAGACGTCGCAAACGATGATGGCCGTGCCCTTGGCAGGCCACGATTCTTTCTTGTAACGCACTTCGTAGCTGTTGCCCGCGGCCGGGACGCGATAGCGTTGCGTCAATTCGATCATCTTGCCTTCTTGCGCCGACGCCGCCAAGGCAAACATCACGGCCCAGACGCTGCCCATCACAACACGCCGCATGGCTGATTCCTCCGCTGCGGATGGTCGTAGGATCTCGGACGAGATTAGCATACAAACTCAGGCCGTCGGCACGTCGATTCCTAAGCCGGGACCTTCGGGCAGCCGAAGGCGGTCGGCTTGGTAGTCCAGCGGTCGGGTCGCGAGAGACTGCTCGAAGTAGAGCGGCCCGATCAGGTCGCCCGGGAAGCGATCGCACTGCAAATTCGCGGTCGCCCACACAAGATGAGCCATCGCTGCCGTGGCCACTTCGCGTTCGAGGTTGCTGCCGATCGTGCAGGGAATGCCCGCGGCTTCAGCCATTTTGGCGATCTGTTGCGTTGCCCGGACGCCGCCGTGTTTGCCCGGATACAAACTGAACACGTCGGCCGCTCGGCGCCGAATGGCTTCGAGGGCATCGAGGGGCGTGAAAATGCTCTCGTCGGCCATGATGGGAATGCCGCTGCGGCGGCGCACCTGGGCCATGGCCGCGTGATCGAGGCGCCGAGTCGGTTGTTCGAAAAGCATGACGCCCAGCTTTTCGAACTGGGCCGCCGCCCACACCGCTTGGGCAACCGTGTAGCCGCCATTGGCATCGACCGACAGCCAGATGTGCGGCCCGACGGCCTGCCGCACGGCGCGCAGCCGGTCGACGTCGGCTTGGGGATCGGGGTCGCGCCCCACCTTGACCTTGATCGCTTGCCAACCCAACTCGACCATGCGGCGGGCGCGCTCCGCGGCCAAGGGCGGTTCCACCGCGCCCACCACAAATTTCAAGCGGATGCCGATTTCGCGATTCCCCCCGCTTGCACCGCCGCAACCGCCGCCGATCAGCCGGTAGACCGGCACGCCGAGGATGCGACCTTGCAGGTCGAGCAAGGCCATCTCCATCGCGGCCTTGGCGAAGCTGTTGCCAAACACTGCCCGGTCCATACGGTGCGTGATCCATTCGAGGTCGAAGGGATCGGCGCCGACAAGAATCGGGACGAATTCCTGCTGGATGAGGGCGATCGTCCCGGCTTGGGTCTCGCCGCTCCAAACGCTGGTGACGCTTGCTTCACCGAGGCCGACGCGGCCTTGGTCGTCGTAGACTCGCACCAGGACGTACTGACCGACGATGTGTCGGCCGAGCGAACTGATAATGGCAAAGTCGGGTTTGATCGTGCCGTGAATGGGGACGGCGTCGATCCTGGCGATGCGCATGGCCGCTCCTTGCAAAGCTGTTCCCGCACGCTGGGCGTTTGAGCCCGCGATACCCAGAGCAACGCGGCGTTCCGGCTAGCGCACGCCGCTCTTCTGCCGTGCGAGGCGAAATTCGTCGCCTTCGTTCCAGGTCGGCAACTCAGGAGCGTCGGCGGCCGCACGGGCCACATCGTAAG
>JANWVS010000212.1 GCA_025056835.1 Gemmataceae bacterium
GAAACCGGTCTCGTTCACATCAGCCAAATGGCGTCGAAGTTCATTCGCAATCCTCAAGAGATTGTCGCGGTCAACGACATCGTGTCGGTATGGGTGGTCCATGTTGACCTCGAACGGCGTCGTGTGTCGCTGACGATGATTCCGCCCGGCAGCGATCGCACCGTCAAGGACCGGAGACCGCGACGCGAAGACCAGAGGGCGAAACGCGGCCGACGGCCGGAAGGAGCGGAAGCGACGGGCAGCGATTCGCCGTCAGCCTCAGAAACCAGCGGCGGCGCTCGCCCCGGGCCGACAGGGCGAGGCGGTCGCGACCTGCGTTCACCACGCGGCAGGCCGCCGAGCCACGATGCCGCACGGGCCGCCCCTGCGCAACCGGCCGGGAAGGAGCCGCCGCCCCAGGCAACGCCGCCGGGCGAGGGAACAGCGGTCCGCACCACGTCGGCGCCGGCTTCAACACCGCCATCAACCCCGCGCCGTCCCCGCCGCGAACCGCCGAAACCGCAACTCAGTCAAGCAGCTCTCGAAGGCAAAGTGCCGTTGCGGACCTTCAGCGAATTGAGTGCGTTGTTCGCCGCCAAACGAGAAAAAGCGTCGTCGGTCAGCACCAATGCAACGGGCGACGGCTCTTCAGCCGCAGTCGAGGTCTCGGCAACCGCTGCGCTTTCGCAGTCAGGAAGTTCCACCGGCGAGCCGACCGAATCGTCGGGCGAGTCGGCGTGATCGTGGTGTCAGTGGTCGGACTTCGGCCGTGGTCCAATTGGCTGTCGCATCAGTACCCGCCGGCCGAGTTCGCCATATCGGAACAGCAGCTCGACAGTGCTTTGACCACGGGCCGCTGGTGCAAGCTTTGGGATCGTTGGGCTTGTTACAGGCTCAGCGGCCCGGCTGTCCAACATGGTGTCGCACAATTCGCTGGGGCGACGAACGATGTTGCGCTATTACGCCGCGTGCCGGCGGCGGACGGCTTCCTGGAAAACTGCCAACAGTGCCCGGTAGTGTTGCTCGAATGTCCATTGCGCCGCCGTTTTGCGGGTGGCCAAAGCACAAGCGTGGCGGCGCTGCGGGTCGAGCATGATTTCCAGGCAATCGGCCAATTGTCCGTAGTCGTGCGGATCGCTGATGACCAAGCCGTCGCGCGGCGGACTGAGCACCTCGCTGGCGCCATTAGCCGTTGTGGTGATGACCGGCAATCCGCAGCTGAGCGCTTCCAGCACGACAAGGGAACAGGGGTCGTAGAAGGTGGGGTGTACCAGGAAATCGGCAGCGAAATAAGCGTCGCGCATGGGATCACAATGGCCGACAAAGCGAACGTTGTCGGCAATTCCGAGCCGTCGGGCCAATCGCAGGTAGCTGCCGTAGTTTGGGTTCCCCGCGACCACCAGGCGAAATGCCGCATCTCGGTTGATTGGTCGATCAAGCAACACGCGCACAGCCCGCAGCAACGGCTCCAGACCTTTGAGACGATAATTCATGGCGGCAATGAGACCCACGGTGTCGGTCGCCGCCAATTGCCACTGCCCGCGCCATTCCAAGCGGCGGCGCAGGCGATCGTGCTCCGGAAAGCGGCCTGGGTCGATGGAGCTACGCACGACGTGTAACCGATCGAACGACAATTGAAGAAATCGTTGGAAGTGATCGCGGACCATGTAACTGTTGACGACGATGATCGGCAGCGGTGCCGTGAGGTACTGCTTGCGTTCCAACAACGTAAACGACCAATGAGCCAGGTCAAAGAACTTGATGACGCGGGCCACGAAGCGGCGCCCGGCACCTCGGTGTTTGTTGAGGTTGTAAACCGCTGACGCTGAATGGAGGCCGCCTTGGGGATACAGCACGTCTTGTCCCCAGGTTTTGTCAAAGCCGACGGTCACATCATGGTGATGCTTGGCCATCGCCTCTAGGCACAGGCGGCTGAAGCGCCACGGGCGTAGAAAACGCGGGCCACGCACTGCCGGCAGTTGGTGGAAGTGCAGCGCTGCCGGCAGAGCTTGAGGATCCCAACGGCAGGCGTACAAATGCACCTGGTGCCCATCGGCGATTAATCGTCGCGCGAGATCGGCGATGTAGGTTTCGCAACCGCCGCGGCAAGGCAAGACGCTTTCATAACAAAAAGCAATGTTCATCGTGGCACCCGCGAGACAAGTGAGGCCGAAGCGCGGCGCTTGGCATTGTGGTGGCGGTAGCGCTCGCTTTTGAAGCGAATCAGCCGAGCCCAGAGCCGCGCGCCCCACGACCGGTTGCCGCCGTCGCAATACAACTGCCAGAAGCGCAGGCGATCGCGTGGTGTGACGCCGGCAGTGGCGGACGAGAAAAGGAGGCCGGCGAGGTCCTTGAGGCGCCACATCGGCCAGGTCCAGCGGTGGCGACGCAATCGGTGGAAATCAATGAGGTAGACTCGCCCCCGCCAAGAAGGCGGCACCCGCTCCGTCTCCGCCTCGGCAATGTAAAAGTGGCACAAGTAGAGGTCCTTGTGGAACCAGCGACGATCGTGCAGCAGTCGGACTAAGCGAGCGAGTTCGCGAATCAAGCCGTCCTTCCAATGACGAAACGCCAGGCCATCCAGGCATTGGCGGGCCTGCGGCACGGCGTGGTGCAGGGGAAGCATGCCGTGCAGTTCCTCCAACGCCAAGAAACTTTGCAGTCTCCCTGCAGGGCCGATCCATTCTCCAGCGGCTACGACCTCCGGTACCGGCACACCTGCCGCACGAACAGCGATCAGGTTCTTTTTTTCGGCCATGCCGGGCGACCAAGCCCCAGCGGGCCAGAACGTCGCCAGCCATCCGTGCCGCCAGGGCAACCGATAATGTCTTTTGAGATAAACGGTGAGCCGGCGGCCGCTGCGCTCGAGTACGAGCCGTCCCGTTGATCGCCCTTGTTTGGCATGGTAGTTGTCCGTAACAGGAAGATGCAGGATCGTGTCGCGCCACCGCGGTCCGGCAAGTTCTTCCCAATCGGGACGAACGTCAAAATGCGACACGCCCTGGAACAATCGCTGCCACAGGTTGCCCACGCCCGCGTCGGCAATCGCGGCTTTGGCATGGGACGAGGGAAGTGCCAGCAGCGGCCTGCTCATGAGGCGATTCCTTTCGCATGCACGACGGTCCGGCGTTGCTTGGCTACCAGCGCCAACAGCCCTGTGCGAACCGCCCTCGTTGTGCCGCTGCCGCCCAGGTAACCCAAGACAAACGACCAACGATCCACAGCATTAAACCCCGGCCAGCGACGCCGGCCTAGAGCGCGCAGCATTCGTTGTCCCACGCTTTTCGGCGAGCGGCGATGGCGGCGCAACAGCTCGGGCCGAACTAACACAAGAGTTCCCGACGTTCGCTCGACACCCCACACGGCCGGCAAATCGGCGCCGTCGTAACCAGCCTCGTGGATTCGCCGAACGGCGGCGCCGGTGCGACGTAAAACCTCGTGGCGTTGGCGCGGTGATGCGCCGGCGACATACTCCCGCCAGTCGACGACGTCTGCGATCGGCTGGGTCAGAAGGAACGAAAACGTCTGCCGCCAGCAGAGTCGCCGATGCCCGAGGGCGAGCAGGCGCGGCACGGCAATGCCGTACCTCTCCAGCCGAAGTATCGTTGCGGCCTGTTCAAACTCCGGTGTCGGAAAAGCCGGCCGACCGAACCACCCCATCAGTCCCGGCCAGGGCCGACGGACGACGCGCCGTGTCAGTCGTAGCTCTGGCCCATCCTTGTTCGAGATGCTGATGGTTTCCGAGCTTCCGGGTCGCACGTTCGCGGGCTGCAACAGTTCCGCAGGGAGGTCCTCGAGAGTCTTTCGCCCGGCGGGGGTAATGACGAGCCGCTCGCCGTCAAGCCAGATAAGTTTTTGTCCTTCCGATGCCAACGGCGGCTGGCGTAACTCGCGAATTCGCCGCTTCCTTTGCAGGGCGGCGCTGAGGCGGCACAGAGCGCGAAGCAGGCGGCCGGGATGCGCGGGGGCGTCGTTCAGCCCAGCTAAATAATGACGCCAGAATAGCAGTCGGACCCGACGAGGCGCAAGCGTTTCCGCCAGCGTGGCGTCGAGGGTCGCAAGGTCCAGCAGGCGCTGCCGCCAGCGGGTCCGCCGCCGGCGCGAACCTCGTTGCCAGTCGAGCAGGCAGAAACGCCACCCCGTGGTCGTGCGGCGAACGAGAACATGCTTGGACGACAGATCACGATGTTGAAAGCCTGCGGCATGAAGGCGGGCTAGTTCACGTCCGAAGGCAGCGGCGAGCTGGAATCGTTCCGCCTCGTGGTCGCGCAGATAGACGCGCAATTCCACTGCCCCGGGTTCTTCGCGGAGTAGCAAAAACGCGCGGCCTCCCCCTTCGCCATAGGCGATGACCCGGGGACAACCGATCCCGGCATTCTCCAGCTCGCGCAACAACCGACCTTCGCGCGTCGATTTGGAGACCCAGCCGTCGCCGCGGCACCAGTGGGCCAAACGATCGCGCCACGACGTGCGATGTTCTTTTTTGAGATAGGCAGTCTCCGCGGCCAGCGCCACCTGAATCACGTGTCGGTCCGGATGTCCTCCCACGATCGGCCCTTGCAGACGCAAAAAGTCCGCGGCAGCCGCCAATCCCTGGCGGCGCAACGTCGCGACGTAGTCGGGATGCATTTCCACGAAACTCATCACGATGCCTTTCGTTCGCCCCGGCAGGAGGGCGAGGTTCCTTGGAACCGGTTCAATAACGTCACCGCGGCTGCGAACACCTCCTCGGGCAGCAGTTCCTTCAGGCACCGATGGTCGCCTGTCGGACAGGTTCGCTCCTGACAAGGGCCGCACGGCACCGAGCGCTGCAAGTGGATGGCCTTGGCGAAATAGGTTTCGGTCCAGGCGATGTGCGTCGGGCCGAATAACGTGACGACGGGGCGATCAAACGCCGCCGCAAAATGCCGGGGACCGCTGTCAGTGGTAATCAGCAAAGAACAGCGGCGCACCAGCGCTTTGGCCAGGCCCAGTGACA
>JANWVS010000213.1 GCA_025056835.1 Gemmataceae bacterium
ATCGAGACCCCCGACGAACGGGTCATTCACGCCCGTCTGATCCTGGGCCAGTCGCGGTTGTATCAGCTGATGGCCATCGGTCCACGGAGTTTCGTCGAGATGCGCGAGGAAGTGAAGTGGTTTTTGGATTCGTTCAAGTTCCAGCCATGATGGATTTGCCCGACCAACGAATCTGCTAGAATGTACCCGGCGGGGCGTAGCTCAGCTTGGCTAGAGCGCATGGTTTGGGACCATGAAGTCGCAGGTTCGAATCCTGTCGCCCCGATTAGGATCAATCCATGACCGCTTCCACGCCGACCCCAGCGCAGCCGCCTTATGTTGAATCGGTCGAGCTGCACGGCCACATCATCGACTCGCTGATTTTGCCCAAAGTGCTCGACGAGATCCTGACACGCGGCGGCACATTTGCCATCAAGGAAGTCCAGATCGGCCAGCGCCAGATCGATCCCAGCCATGCCCGGCTCGAAGTTCGCGCGGCCACGGCCCGCCAGCTTGAAGAGATCCTTGCGGCCATTCACGATCATGGTGCTGTTCCCACGGTCGATCAAGACTGCCGTTGGGAACTCGCCGACCTCGACGGCGCCTTTCCCGAAAACTTCTACAGCACCACCAACTACCGCACGCAAGTTCGCCTGGGAGGCGAATGGATCGAAGTCGAGGACCAGGAGATGGACTGCGGCATCCTGCTCGACTTGAAGGAAAAAGCGGCGCGGTGCGTGCCGATGGCCCACGTCCGCAAGGGGGACCCCATCGTGGTGGGTCGGCAAGGGCTGCGCGTCTTGCCGGCCGAGTCGGCGCCGCGACAAAGTCTGTTCGAGTTCATGTCCAGCGCGGTCTCCAGTGAAAAGCCCAAGGGCGTGACCGTGCGGGAGATCGCGGCCTCGATGAAGCGGACCAAGGAGGCGGGCGAAAAAATTCTGGCGGTGCTCGGCCCGGCCGTCGTCCACACCGGAGGCGTCGGCCACATCTGCGAATTAATTCGCCGTGGCTATCTCAACTTGCTTTTCGCCGGCAACGCCCTGGCGACGCACGACATCGAACAGGCCCTCTACGGCACCAGCTTGGGGGTCTCGCTCGACCGCGGCTTGCCCGCCGACGAGGGCCACGAACACCACCTCCGCGCGATCAACACCATTCGCCGGCTCGGCGGCATCCGCGCCGCGGTCGAAAAAGGCGTGCTCCGCAGCGGCATCATGTATGAATGCGTCCGCCGTCAGATTCCTTTCATCCTCGCCGGCAGCATACGCGACGACGGCCCGCTGCCGGAAGTCATCACCGACGTGCTCGTCGCTCAGGATGCGATGCGTGAGAAGATCCGCGGCGTCGGCTTTTGCCTGATGGTCGCGACGATGCTTCATTCCATCGCCGTGGGCAATTTGCTGCCGGCGTGGGTCCGGGTTGCCTGCGTCGATATCAACCCCGCCACCGTCACCAAACTCGCCGATCGCGGCAGTCATCAGACCGTCGGCATCGTCACCGATGCCGAGCCGTTCCTTCGCGCTCTGGTTCACGAGCTGGCCGTTGGGTCGACGTCGTGACAGTCCCGGCCGGGCAGCGTCGACAGGCAACGTCACGGCAAAAACCGCCGGACGGTTTCCCGCGTCGGCACCAGGCAGGTCGTTTCCTTGCCGAACCAACGGTAGCGATGGCGGGCGACGATGTCGTACATCCAGTCGCGCAGCGGGCGCGGCAGGACCAAACACCACGCCAGCGCCGCCCACGGCCACGCGAGATACCGGGCCATGCGCAGCACCGCCTCGGACCGCGTGAACACCCTGCCCTGCTCCACGAAAACGATCGTGTCAAACTGTTGGGTCGGTAAGCCGCTCCACCGCAGCAAAGCTTGGCCCGTCGCCGATCGCAGCGACGTCAGCCGCAAACGCTCGTGCGGATCATGGGCGACGATGAACTTCACCCAACCGTTGCAGAGTTTGCACTCGGCGTCGAAGATTACGACTCGGTCGGCGGCGCCCACGCCTTCCGGTAACGGACGAACATTCGCGCCCATTAAAGTTGTACCCGTCAATCGGTCGGCGAATTCCGTCGCCCCGCTTGATTCACGCGGCGTGCTGGTTCGCCGCGGCCAACGAGGGCGTTTTCGTCCACGCCTCCCGGAAAAACCGTACCCAGTTGCCGTACATGATCCCTTCGATGTCGCTTTCGGAATAACCGCGCTTGCGGAGCATCTCCGGCAGGCGTTGCAGGTCGGCAATGGTGTCGAGGTCGCCGGGCGATTGTTCCTTGCCGAAGCCGCCGTCGAGGTCGGTGCCGATGGCGGCATGGCGGGCGTTGCCGGCGATCTGGCAGACCCGGTCGATGTGGTCGCAAATCCGTTCCAGCGGCACAAAGGTTTTGGTCTCACCGCGGATCCAGTTGGGGATCATCATCCAGGTGTCTAAGGCATGGCCGATGACGGCTCCGCGCTGGATCAGTCGCTTGGTCTGCTCGTCGGTGAGTTGCCGTTGGTTGGGCGTCAGAGTGCGATTGTTGTGATGGCTGGCGAGCACCGGACCGCCAAAGATGTCCAGGGCCTCGTCGAAGCACTGGTCGGAGAGATGCGTCACGTCGAGGATCATGCCGACCCGCTCCATTTCCCGTAGCAAGGCTGGTCCCAGCGGAAACAATCCTCCCTCCGTGCCGGTGCCGTGGGCATACGGGCTGACGCCGTAATGGGCGGGGCCGACGATGCGCAAACCGGCGTTGAACCATTCTTCCACCTGATCGGGACGAAGGATCGAATCCGCCCCTTCCATGCTGAGGATGAAACCGATCGGCAAGGTGGTCGAATTCTCGTCGGCTTTCCAGGCGCGGACGTGGTCGTCAAGCGTGGGCCAATCCTTGATCCAACGCAGGTGACCTTCCTGGACCATGCCCTCGTAGTACGCCCGCTGGCCATGGGCCGCGCCATAAGCCGCCGCCATCGACGAATAACGCTGGATCGCCGGCATGGCCCCGACGCGCAGCAGACGCGGCAGCAGTGTGGCAATGACGATCACCACCTTGCCGCGACGCAGATCGGGAAAACTGACGGTATTGCAGCAGCGTCCCTTGTCGGTGTAACCGGCTTCGGTTTCAAGTCGGCGAATTTCCGTGCAGGGCAACCGCAGGTCGCGGTTCCAGTCGATGGCATTCCAGGCCAAGTCCAAATGCGCGTCGAAAATCAGCATACGGCCGGTCCTTGAAGTCGATGGTTGTCTTACTGTCTTTGTAACAAAGCGGCGGTCGATGTGCTAATTGGTAGGGCCGGCGTAAAGGCGCAAAAGGAGGAAGCTGGCGGGAAGCAAGGGCCGCTCGATTGTGGGGCAAGTCATTTTTTTAGAACGAGCCGGGCCGCTTTACGACCCACCCCAAGGGACTCATGGCACTTTCGAAGAGTCCTCTGAGTGGAGCCGGTTTGCTCCCCTTGCAAAACACCTGGCGGCTCGAAATAATCAATCAATGAACGATGGTCGAGCGCAAAGATGGCGGTTGACAGTACCGATATTAACGATTATGAGGCTGCCGCAAGCGGGAACGAGGAGGATAGTCATGTACCGCCGCTACGCGAGGGTCGCGGTCTTTCCGTTGGTTGTCAGCTTCGCCTTGGCTGGATTTGAGCGTTTGGCCCGCGGCCAACAGTCAGGGGGCGGAATTTCCGGCGGCCTCTCGGGCGGCGGCCTTTCGGGAGGCGGTATCTCCGGCGGCGGCGGGATTTCCGGCGGTGGTATCTCCGGGGGCAGCGGACTGTCGGGTGGAAGCGGAATCTTGGGGGGCGGCACCGGCCAAAGTTTCTCGGGCGGGCAAGGCGGTTTTATTGGCAACATGTCGGCCAACACCAGTGTGGGACGGACCGGATCGGCCACGGGTAGCACGGTCACCGCTCCCACCAAGGAAAATCCGTTTAACGGTAACTACGGCAATCCTTTTTCGCGCGGTCAACCAACCGGCACCGGTACGGCGAGCTCGAACAAGATCACGTTTGGCGTGCCGCTCTACGCCCCGGCGACCACGACGACCACCGGTCGCGGAACGACCAGTGCTTTTGGCGGCGGGCGCGGCAATCTCGCAACGACGGCGACGACCGGCACCGTCGTAGGCTTTGCCAGCTATGGCCTCAATCGCGACGCGCCCTACGTTTCTACCCTTCACGAAGATGTACCGCTCGTGGTGCGGCCGCCACACGTGCTGCAAGCCGAAGTCCGCGACGTGCTGCTTAGCTCTTCGCGGCTGACCAGTAAAGAAACGATTACGGCGACGGTAGACGGTGCCACGGTCATCCTCCGCGGGCAGGTATCGAGCCAGCGTGAGCGCTCGTTGGTGGAGCAACTAGTACGGCTGACGCCCGGTGTGCGTAACGTGCAGAATGAATTGACGGTCAGCGGCGCAGTCCGACCATAAACTGGCCTGATGGGGCTAGTCGCATGTGCATGGGGCAATGCGGAATGGTGGACGACAGGGGCTGCGCTGAGCGTCATTACCGCAGCCGTCGTCGCGATGGTTCGCCAGGTCGATATTCGCCTGGTGTTGTTCTTGGCGGCCGTGGCCTTGGCCGCGCTGGGCGGTGTTCCTCACCTGGTTGCGATCACGTTCTTCAAGACGTTCTCCGATGAAAAGTTCGTCGTCCCTATCTGCACGGCGATGGGCTTTGCCTATGTCCTCCGCCACACCGGCTGTGATCGGCATTTGGTGCGTTTGCTCGTGCGCCCGGTACAGCGTGCCCGGTGGTTGTTGATTCCGGGAGCTATCACGGTCGGTTTTCTCGTGAACATGCCCATCGTCAGCCAGACGAGCACGGCAGTGACGGTGGGCACGGTCATCATTCCCTTGCTGCGGGCGGCGGGCGTGCCGGCAACCACGATCGGCGCCGCCCTGCTGTTGGGCAGTTCGATCGGCGGCGAGCTGTTCAACCCCGGCGCACCCGAATTACGCACGACGGTCGAGGCCAGTCGCGCC
>JANWVS010000214.1 GCA_025056835.1 Gemmataceae bacterium
CGTAGGTAAGCTCAGGATTCAATTGGGGTGTCTCAAAGGTGCGCGTCGGACCCGGCAAGGGGCATTCCACCGAATCGACCCACAGGCGTGCGTCGGCCGGCACCGAGACAATCAAGCGTGCCTTGGTGCCTGGTGTCGCCGCCTCGTTTTCACGCGGCGTTTTATCCTTCTTGGACTCGCGCAATCTTTTGAGCAGCTCTTCTACCGCTTTTCGCTCCTCATCGGTGCGGGGGCCGTCGGTACTTGGACGATCCTGCGAGGGTTGCGCGGCGACGGTTGACGTGCAGCCATGGCACCAAGCGGCACAGGAGCAGCTGCACCAGCAGCTACAACTGCATGTCGAGCAGCCGTGGCACCAGCTGCCGAGCACGACAACATACGCGTTACAGCAGTGGCAGCTGGAACAATAGCAACCGGAGCCGCCATGACACCACCAGCTGCACGAACACGAGCAGAAGCTGTGGCACGAGACATGGCAGGAATAATAGACGGTGTGACAGCCATGACACCAGTGTCGGTGATGGCAGAAAGTCGTGGCTTGACCGCCCGCCGTCAGCATCGTTGCCAACACTACGCTATACATCGATGCAATCTCCTTGGAGTAGGTAATGCGCCAACGTCCGGACCAGCGCTGGGCGGCAGACGTTGCTGAGGTCCCAACTTTCCCCGAAAAATGGGATTTCTGGAAAGTCTAGGATAAAGATACCGAACCTGACTGTCAAAGGAAATTTGCGAAAATTCGACAATGTTTTCCCATTTTCACTGACTGTGCCCAATTTGCCGATTTTCCCAGGGATGACAAGGCGAACAAGCATCGACGCGCAGCGCTCGCGGTTTTCGAGAGCTTCACTTCAACCACTGCGCAACTTCCCGAGCGTGGTAGGTTAGGATCATGTCTGCGCCGGCCCGCTTGATGCCGGTAAGAATTTCCAGAACGATACGACGTTCGTCGATCCAACCTTTGGCGGCGGCGGCCTTGACCATGGCGAATTCGCCGCTGACGTTGTAAGCGGCTGTCGGAGCGCCGAAGCGATCTTTGACGCGGCGAATGATGTCGAGATATGCCAGTGCCGGCTTGACCATGACGATATCGGCACCTTCGTCCAAGTCGAGAGCCACTTCGCGGAGTGCCTCGTCGGCGTTGGCGGGATCCATTTGGTACGATGAGCGGTCGCCGAATTGCGGCGGCGACTCGGCGGCGTCGCGGAAGGGACCATAGAAGGCGGAAGCGTACTTCGCGGCGTAGCTCATGATCGGCACCTGCGGGAACCCCGCATCGTCGAGGCCGCGGCGAATGGCGGCGACCATGCCGTCCATCATGCCGCTGGGGGCGACGACGTCGGCGCCGGCGCGGACATGGCTGATGCATTGACGAGACAGATTGGCGAGGGTGGCGTCGTTGTCCACATCCCGCCGGCCCCGAAACTCGGCCAGCACGCCGCAATGCCCATGGTCGGTGTACTCGCAAAAGCATTCGTCTGTGATCAGCAGCACGTCGGGATGGGCCGCCTTCAGTGTCCGCAACGCCTGCTGCACGACACCGTCGTCATCCCAAGCGGGAGAGCCGACGCCGTCTTTGTACGCCGGAATTCCAAAAAGAATGAAGGCCCGAATACCGAGCTGGCTCGCAGCACCGACTTCGTCCACGAGACGATCGACGCTGAGCTGGTAGTGACCCGGCATCGACGAGATTTCCTTGCGGATACCGTGCCCGGGCCGCACGAACAACGGCAAAATCAGATCGTCGGAGACCAGCGCCGTCTCGCGAACCAAGTCGCGCAACACGGGGTGCTGCCGCAGGCGACGCAGACGCGTGGCGGGAAACATGAAGATCGTTGTATGGCGCAGCACGACAAAATTCGCTTGACCACGGCGGCACGCTGCTATATCAATTTGATACCGCGGCGAAACAGCTTAATCCCTCAGGTTGAACCCCCCACGTGGACACACCAACGTCAGGACTCGCTAACGGCGTCTCGCACACCTCAGAACGTTCTCGTTCGCTCGCTGTCGTTTCCGCCTCATCGCCGTTCAGCCCGCGCGGCGCCATGGAAATCATGGACCAGTGGAAGATCCAAGACGCTTTGGAACTGTACGGCATTCGCCATTGGGGCAAAGGTTACTTCGGCGTGAACGACAAAGGCCACGTCACGGTTCATCCTTCCAAAAATCCCGATCAGGCCATCGATCTGAAACACCTTGTCGACCAGCTGCAAGAGCGTGGTATTCAACTGCCGATTCTCATCCGGTTCACCGACATCCTACGCCATCGCGTCGGCGAGATTTACGAAGCCTTCAAGACAGCCATCAACGAATTTGGCTATACCGGCAGCTACACCTGCGTGTATCCGATCAAAGTCAACCAACAGCGCCACGTGGTCGAAGAGATCCTCGACTTCGGCCGACCCTATGGTTTTGGGCTTGAAGCCGGCTCGAAACCGGAGTTGCTCGCCGTCTTGGCGGTTACCAACGGCGGCGACACGCCGATTATTTGCAACGGCTTCAAGGACGACGAGTTCATCAAGATGACCATGCTCGCCAGCAAAATGGGCAAAAAGGTCATCCCCGTCGTCGAGAAATTCACCGAATTGGAAACGATCGTCCGCTTTGCTGAGGAACTGAATGTGCGGCCGACGATTGGCGTCCGCGTCAAGTTGGCGGCGCGCGGCGCCGGCCGCTGGCGGTACAGTGCCGGTTTTCGCTCAAAATTCGGTCTGACGCTTACGGAAACGCTGGAAGCCTTCGAGTATCTCAAGCAGCGCGGCATGGCCGACTGCCTTCAGTTGGTCCACTTCCACTTGGGCAGCCAGATCACCAATATCCGCTCGATCAAAAACGCCCTCACCGAGGCCAGCCGCGTGTTTTGCGAGTTGTACCGCGTCGGGGCGGGCGTCAGGTACATCGATGTCGGCGGCGGCTTGGGTATTGATTACGACGGCTCGCAAACCGACTTCGAGTCGTCCGTCAACTATACCCTCCAAGAATACGCCAACGACGTCGTCTTCCGGATCAAGAGCGTCTGCGACGAGTGCGGCGTGCCCCATCCGACCATCATTTCTGAGTCGGGCCGGGCTGTGGTAGCGTATCACAGTCTGCTGGTGTTCGATGTGCTCGGCGTCTCCAACTTCGACCGCTACACTGTGCCGCCGGAAATCGCCGCCGACGCCCCGCAGCAAGTGAGCGACTTATTCGCGATCTACCGCGACCTGTCGAAAAAGAACATTATTGAGGCCTATCACGATGCCGTACAGGCCATGGACGAGTCGCTCAATCTCTTCAACCTCGGTGGTCTGACGATTGAGCACCGGGCGATGACCGAACGTCTTTTTTGGGCGGTCTGCGCCAAAATCCTGCGGATGACACGCGAACTGGACTACGCACCCGAGGAGTTGCAAGGTCTGGGCCCCCTACTATCGGACACCTATTTCTGCAACTTCTCCGTCTTTCAATCGATGCCTGACAGTTGGGCGGTCAAGCAGCTCTTCCCGATCATGCCGATCCATCGGCTCAATGAAGCTCCGATTCGCCGTGCCGTGCTCGGCGACATCACGTGCGATTCCGACGGCAAAATCGACCAGTTTATCGACCTGCGCGACGTTCGCAGCACCCTCGAGCTGCATCCGTACAACGGCCAGCCGTATTACCTGGCGGCTTTCCTCTTAGGCGCGTACCAGGAAATCCTGGGCGATCTCCACAATTTATTCGGCGACACCAACGCCGTTCATGTCTCGTTGGATGACAACGGCGAAGTCAATCTCGATGGCGTCGTCAAAGGCGACACGGTACGCGAAGTGCTTGCCTACGTCCAGTACAATGCCGATGAATTGATCAACAAACTTCGAAAGGAACTCGAGCGCGCCGTCCGCAACAACCGGCTGACGTTGAACGAATCGCGTCAATTGCTGCAATACTACGAGTCGGGATTAGACGGCTACACGTACCTGGAAGAAAGCTAAGCGCCGAGCAACGCCGGTGTCGCGACGCGGGGACTCCATTCGCTCCGCGTCGCGACCGCGCACGGCAGGCGCTGGCAGCTTCCGTGCTCACCGCGCCGGCAGTACCGTTTCCACACAAGGGCTATAAGGCATCAGCCGCGGCGCCAGCCAGGCGAGCAGGTGTGGTACCATATTCATTGCGGTGATCGAGTCGTGGTGGCCTAGTGGATCGTAAACGACGTGGATTCCCAAGCCGCGATGCTTGGCCACATATAAGAAGCTCTCGACTTGGGCGTCGATGTTGTACTCGTCCTTGCCGGCGTAAGCGATAAACATCTCCAACTCACCATTGCGCAGGCGGGTACGGTCGATCAGCTCGATGGGATTATGTTTGCTGATTTCCACGATGGCGTCGTCGGTCGTACCGAAGGTCGGACCGAGAAGGTGCGTCAAGCGAACATTGAGCAGCCCGCCGGCGAATGAAGCAACGACTTCGTGCGGGTTCTTGATTTGATCGCGCCAGGCCATGCGGCGGGGATCGAACTTGCCTCGATAATCGCCGTTGCAGTCCAGCCAGCGGAGGTTCAATGACGGGAAAATTCCTGCGACGATGCCGATGCAATGGCGATGGCGCATGCCGAGATCAAACGCTGCTCCGCCACCCATGGAGACGCCGACCAGCGCCCGGCACTCGCGCTCGGGACGGATGGGGAAGTGCTGCGTCATAAAATCCCACACGTCGCCGAGGACGAAATCTTCGAAATCGCCGGCCGAGGAATTGACAAAAAAGCTCGCCGGCTCGTGTAGACACGGTTCGCCCTTGATGCTGCCATCGGGGGCCGCCACAATCACCGGCGGGAACAGCCCCTTGCAAATGGCCTTGTCCAGGTAGGGGACAACCTTGAGGAAGCTCTGTTCATCCGACGCGAAGCCGTGCAAGAAAACGATCAAGGGATAGCGCCGCGCCGCGGTAAAATTGGGCGGCACATACACGT
>JANWVS010000215.1 GCA_025056835.1 Gemmataceae bacterium
AGTAAATCGGATAGGGCGGCATCGGCATGGCGTTCAATCGGTGGGATAGGGGATCGGATCACCGTGAATGCGGGCCAAGGCGTTCATGGCTGCCTTCTGCTCGGCTTCCTTTTTGTTGCGGCCCCAAGCGGGCGGATAATGGTAGCGGCCGATCATCGCCGCTACTTTGAAACATTTGCTGTGGTCCGGCCCTTTCTCGTCGAGCACGCGATATTGCGGTATCTCCTCGAAATCACGCTGCGCCAGCTGTTGGAGCGACGACTTGTAGTTGCCGGCGTGTTCTCCTTCGGCCACCTGTTCGATTTCCGGGTTCAAGTATTTTAGGATGAAAGGCCGGACCGCTTCCAAGCCGCCGTCGAGGTAAATCGCTCCGACGAGCGACTCGAAAACGTCTGCCAGCAAATTCGCCGGCAACGCTTCGCCGCCGTGGATTCCTTTTCCCAGGAAAAGGAAGCGGCCGAGGTTCAGAAGACGACTGATGCGGGCGCAGGTGCGGCGGCTGACCACGGCCGATTTGATCTTCGTTAATTCACCCTCTTCGTACTCAGGAAAGCGCCGGAAGAGCTGCTCCACCGCCACCATTCCGAGTACGGCGTCGCCCAGGAACTCCAAACGTTCGTTGGACGCTAATCTCGATTGTGCTCCCGAGGCATGCGTCAGGGCCGCACGCAACAACTCCGGTTGTTTGAACCGATAGTCGATTGCTTTCTGGCATTCCTCCAGAATGATCGCGTCTTTTCGATTCGATACATCCGTGGCCATAACTGCCAACAGTGCCAAATCCAAACATCGCTGGGCGAAACTTCCTCTAGAATACGACGTTATCACTTCCCCCGAAATCTGTCAATGACTCGGTATTACGGTTTTGGCCATCCCAGGGCCGTTCGATTATGGCGCAAATCTTTATTTTTCGAACGAGCCGGACCGATTTCTGACCGACGCTAAGGGAATGATGGTACAATCGAACAGCCCTGGTCGCCACCAATCGGTGTATCGTCACCCCGGCAACAAAGGCGGCGTCGCCAACGAGCCAAGCACCCTTGCGCCCGCTTCCGGCACGTTAGCCTTCGAAGCGGATCTCGCCGGCGACAAGCACAGTTTGGATGCGGCTGCGGACCTTCATCCCGGTAAATGGCGAATTGCGGCTTTTGGAGCGAAAGGCCGAAGGGTCGATGGTCCATTCTGCTTCGGGATCAATAATCGTCACGTCGGCTTCGGCGCCGGGTTGCAACGTACCTTGTTCAATGCCCAGGATTCGCGCCGGCGCCACCGTCAGTTTTTCGATCAATTGCCGCCAGCTTAAATGGCCCGGGCCGACCAGTGCCGCCGCACAAACCGGCACCAGGGTTTCCAAGCCGACGATGCCGAACGGGGCCTGGTCCAGTTCGCGCATTTTCTTTTCAGCGGCCAGCGGCGAGTGGTCGCTGCTGATGACATCGATCGTTCCGTCTTTGAGGCCGGCGATCAGGGCGAGCACGTCGGCGGCCGTACGCAACGGCGGGTTCATTTTGAAGTTGCTGTCGTAACCGGCGAGAGCGGCATCGGTCAGCACCAGGTGGTGGGGGTTGACTTCGGCGGTGACGTTCACGCCGCGTTCCTTGGCCCGCCGGATCAGTTCGACGCCGCCCGCGCTAGAGACGTGCAGAATATGCAACCGGCCGCCGGTGAGCCGGGCCAGCTCGATGTCGCGGTGGATCATCACTTCCTCGGCAGCGGCAGGCATGCCGCGCAAGCCGAGCCGCATGCTCCAGGTACCTTCGTGCATGATGCCGCCGCGCGTCAGCTCCAGGTCTTCGGCGTGACTGAGCACCGGTTTATCGAACATGCGGCAGTATTCGAGGGCCCGGCGCATGATTTCGGCGCTGACCACCGGACTGTCGTCGTCCGTGAAGGCCACGGCGCCGCCTTCGACCAGACCGCCGATCTCTGCCAGTTCAGCGCCTTTGCGCCCCTTGGTGACGCAACCGATGGGATAGACGTTGGCGTTGCCGGCCCGTTCGGCCTGAAGAAAGACGAATTCTGCCGCCGCCTGGTTGTCAATGGCCGGTTCGGTGTTGGGCATGCAGGCGACGGTGGTGAAGCCGCCGGCCAGCGCCGCCGCCGTGCCGCTGGCGATCGTCTCATCTTCTTCGCGACCCGGCTCGCGAAGGTGAACGTGCATATCGATTAAGCCGGGACAAACGATCTTGCCGGTCGCGTCGAGCACTTGACGAGGCAGCAAATCGGGTCGAGCGCCGATGGCGACAATTTTGCCACCTTGAATCCAAACATCGGTGACGCGATCCAGCT
Source organism: Gemmataceae bacterium (assembly GCA_025056835.1). Lineage (GTDB taxonomy): Bacteria > Planctomycetota > Planctomycetia > Gemmatales > Gemmataceae > JANWVS01. The sequence continues at coordinate 2,290 of JANWVS010000215.1, forward strand.
CTTGGGACGGATCGATGACGCGGCCATTGCGGATGCAGAGCAAACTCATGTCTCGATCTCCCCAGGCTGACCGCAGAGTAGCTGGAGCACGGCCATGCGGACGGCCAAGCCGTTGGCCACTTGCTGCAAAATCGCGGAGTTGGGACCATCGGCAACTTCGGGCGTGATCTCGACGCCGCGGTTGATCGGCCCCGGGGCCAACAACAACAGATCCGGCTTGGCCTTCTTGAGTCGGGCACCGTCCATCGCAAACAATCGAGCGTACTCCGCTACTGACGGAAACAGACCGGAGCGCTGCCGTTCGAATTGAATGCGCAACATGTTGACCACGTCGCAGCGAGGAAGAATAGCGTCGAGGTTGTGGGAGATTTCCACCTTGAGTTCCGTGATGAGCGGCGGCACCAGCGTCGACGGCCCGCAAACGATCACGTGGGCGCCCAACTTCACCAGTCCGTGGATGTTGCTGCGGGCCACACGGCTGTGCAAAATGTCGCCCACCAGGGCCACCGTCAACCCTTCCAGCCGGCCCTTCTTCTGGCGAATGGTGAAAATATCGAGCAGGCCCTGCGTGGGATGTTCATGGGCGCCGTCGCCGGCGTTGATGATGCTGCATTGCAGTTGTTGGGCGAGCAGGTGCGGGGCCCCGGCCGAGGCATGGCGGACAACCATCAAATCCACGCCCATCGCCTCGATGTTCTTGGCCGTGTCGATGAACGTCTCGCCTTTGCTGGTGCTGGAGCCGCTGGACGAAAAGTCAAGGGTGTCGGCCCCCAGGCGCCGGGCGGCCAGGGCGAAACTGGTCTTGGTGCGCGTCGACGGTTCGAAGAAGAGATTGACGACGACCTTGCCGGCCAGCGTAGATCGTTTTTTCCGCCGCCGCTCGCCGACTTCCACGAAGCGCTCCGCCGTCTCGAGGATCGTAAGAATCTCCTCGCGGCTTAGATCCTCCAACCCCAACAGGTGACGCCGCGACCAACAGACGCGCGGCTCGTTCCGCTGGGATGAATCGGGGGACATGGCCAAGACTCTCCGACGTGGTTCGACGATCCTTGCCTTTAGGATACACCGCACGGTCGGGGACGGCACGGGGAACGAAGACTAGAATGGACCCCGTGTCCAGGTGAATCGCGCACTCGATGTGGGACCCTCCATGCTGACAATATCGAAGATGGCGGCCGCCGTGCAACCCTCGGCTACTCTCGCGGCCGGCGCCAAGGCGCGGCAACTCAAGGCTGAAGGGATCAATGTTTACGACTTCAGCTTGGGTGAACCGGATTTCAACACTCCTGAGCACATCTGCGATGCCGCCGCCCGGGCGATGCGCGAGGGGAAGACCCATTACACTGCGGCGTCGGGCATCGTGGAACTCCGCAATGCCATCGCTCGCATGTATCGCCGCACGTACGGGCTGGAAGTCTCGCCGGACCAGGTGATCGTTTCCAACGGCGCCAAGCATTCCTTGCACAATGCCTTGGCTGCGACAGTCGGACCCGGCGACGAGGTACTGATCCCGACGCCGTATTGGGTCAGTTACAGCGATCTGGTGCAAATGACGGGGGCACGCTACAAGCTCATTCCAACCACGGAAGCCTCCGGCTTCAAAATGTCCGCCGCTCAGTTGCGCGCCGCCATCTCTCCCCAATCGCGGCTGGTGATGCTCAACTCGCCAAACAACCCGACGGGCAGCGTCTACACGCGTCAGGAACTGGAAGCCCTGGCGGATGTGGTGCTCGACGCCCAACTGGGCGTTATCAGCGACGAGATTTACGAACGCCTCGTCTTCGGCGACGCCAAGGCGACCTGTTTCGCCACGCTGCGGCCGGGGTTGCCGGCGCAAACGATCACCATCAGCGGCGTGAGCAAAAGCTACGCCATGACCGGTTGGCGCATCGGCTGGGCCTTGGGGCCGCTGCATGTCATTAAAGCCATGGGCAACGTCCAAAGCCAAGAGACGAGCAGTCCGTCGAGCATCAGTCAATATGCGGCACTCGAAGCCCTGGAAAGTGACCAAACCTGCGTCGAGGAAATGCGCCGCGAATTCGAAGCGCGCCGCGACCTCGTGGTGAAACGCCTCAACGCCCTGCCCGACATCCACTGTCGGTTGCCCGAGGGTGCGTTCTACGCGTTCTTCAGCGTCGAACGCTATTTCGGCAGAACCCTGGGCGGCCGAAAAATCACCGATTCGGCTGCGTTTTGTGCCGCGGCCTTGGAAGTCGGCCACGTTAATCTGGTGCCCGGTTCGGCGTTTGGCATGGAGGGCTACGTGCGGCTTTCCTTTGCAGCGAGTCGGGAGCAGATCGAGCGCGGCCTTGATCGTTTGGCAGAATTCTTGACGTCCGCGACGTAGCGGCCGTGCCGACCGCCTGATCGCGCTTCGACGACAGGACCAGGCTCATCGGCCCACGCGGTAGCCGTCCCATTTCTCCCCGGGCGGCAGCGTAAACCACGGCGCCCGCAGTTGGTGCCGCTCGGCCAACTCCTGAATTGCGAGCGGATAGTCGGGCCATTTGCCAATCGCTTCGGCAAGCCGCAAGGACTCTTTGCCGTCGAGGACGGGCTTGAGTTTGGTCGCCAGGAAATCTTGCATCGGCGGCGTCAGGCAATCCGGTTTGTAGGCGAACAATTC
>JANWVS010000216.1 GCA_025056835.1 Gemmataceae bacterium
ATTTCGCGCCCCAGACCGCGGCTGCCTCCCGTGATGAACATGCGCTTGCCGTCCAACCGAAATCGATCCCAAAGGCCCATCGATCGACCCCTTGTGTGCCGAAGTCTGTCCCACTCACCGACCGGCTGCCGCTGAAAAACGTGGGTGCGGTTCGCGGTGAACGATCATTTTGGCCTGCGTTTGCAAGCTGACGATTTCCTTGAGCACGCCGCCGACGCCAGCCGCCGAATCGTGTACCTCGATGCTCCAGGCGGTTTCCCAAGTGCCACCCGGAGCCAACACAGGGACACGCCCCTGTTGGCGTTCAAACGATTTTGGATTGGGAAAATTCGTGGCCGGTTCAAGGCCCGTGACATAGCCGTCCTCAAGGGCGGCGGTGTTTTTCCAGACCGTGAAGCACGGCAGTTCCTGACGATTGAAACGCACAACGATCGCCTTGTCGGCCGCGTGGTTGGTCAACATGGCCAACGTTCGCCCGGCGGCGTCACCCAAAAGCTCGTAGCAGTAGACTTGCTCGGCATAGCCAGGCGTCGGACCAGCGTACGTGTCGAGGGTATCGATGCCTTCGGCGGCGCGGGCGTTGATCGGCGCGACTTCGCGCGTCGGTACCAGTACGCGGCTGCCGGCTTCCAGGAACGGCGGACCGAGGTTGCAGTGGTACAACATCATCATTTCCGCAGGCAGACCGCCGCGGTTCTCGACACGATCATGAACGACAATGCGGTTGGAACCGGGAACGGTCGTGTAAGTGGCTGTCAGCACCAGATGGGGATAAAAGAGACCGCCTTCTTCGACTTGGCCCGTCACACTCAGCTCATAGGGAGGGTCCAAGCTGACGCGGGCCTCGACATAGTACGCCGGCAGATTGGCGATCCGGCCGTGCAATGTCACCCGATCGCAATGGGCCGCGCCGTGGCGATCGGTATAAACGTCGTCGCCGGGAGGGCCGTTGCTGGCCAGCCCGCAGCGACACAGCCACTCGTCGAAACCGGTCAGCCAACCGATGCCGCCGCGATCGGCAGTATTAACGAATTTCGGATGTACTGGCCCATGGATCGGCGCCCGCCAGCCAAGGTAATGCCCGTGAAAATGTCCCTGCCACAGTCCCATCCCGCGCGTCGGAAGTATGGCGAACGACAAGGCGCCGTTATGAACTTCGATCAGGTCGATGCCATCGCGCAGGCCGCCGTGAAGCGTCCGCTTGCGAATCGACCAGTCCGGTCCCGCTCCAAGGGGCACGCGATCGCTGCTGGTTACGAAATTATCCAGCCAAACGTCGTTGACGACATCGGTAAGGATCCACGTGCGGTAGCGTTTCACGGATTGGTCTCCCCACTCAGGCCGCCGAGGACGATCTTACCAGCTGGAGAATCACTCGGCAAAACTAGAAATCTTTCGAAAAAACTCTTGCTTTTTCGTAAGGAATCCTGTATAAAAAATCCTTAAGGAAATTTAAGGGTATTCGGATCGGCTGCGACTCGTGGGGTTGGCAGCGTCCCCGCGACCGGGTCGATCCGAATTTTTTTTTTGCGGCGTGGCTGCGTTTTAGGACGCAAGCGTCGGATCTCGCGGCACAAAATACTACCGTAAATAGCCGACAGTTCCTCACATCTGTAAGCAGTTCTCGTCAATTTAGGTAACTTGATGTTGGTGGGAAAATTAGCCGGATCAGCCTTGTGGTTGGCGAATTTTTTTGGCCGGAACATCTATACTTTAGTACATATAACAATCTTTAAGCGATCTCATTTCTTTGAACGACTCTCGCCAACCCCATTGTTTTCCGTAAACTATCGCGGTATTTAACATTGGGTGCCTTCCCTGGATCGCCAACAGGGAACGGGCAGGGTTAAGTTGGGCGACCAACGCCGTCTCCGGCCTCTCGCCCCTTGATTTCCGAAGCTTGCAAGGAGCACGTTGCTGGATGGCACGAGTTCTGACAGTTCTTTTTCGGCGCGACCCATCGGCGGACCGCGAAGATGGACCATGTCGATTCGAAGGCTACCTGACTTGCTGGCCTGACGGTCGCCCGGTAGGGCTGGCCTTTGGAGCATTTTGCAAGCACGGCGTGCGCCTGTTTGGGCTAGGCAAACACCTGGCAGGTCGAACTGAGAAAATGATCAAATTGATTTGTCTGCCCCTGTCGGGACGGGATGATGACCTTCATCGCATCCCGGGCCATCGTGTCCGCCGCTTCTACATCCAACGCCACGGCGACCGAGGCAGGCTTCATTTCATGGACGGTACTCCCACCATCGCGGAGTTCCAGCTGGGTCGCGACGATCCCCGCGTTTTACAGTGGCTCGGCCTCGCCGATGTGGCCGATGGGGGTCGACAATGGCTGGATCTCGCCGCCGTTGACCTTGACCCACCGACTTTCGCTCCCCGCCCCCGTACGCTCGCTCTCGAAGCAGCTGGGTAGGTCTCCCCACCCCACAACTCCGAGAAGGTCTCTGCTGCGGGAGCTTATTTTCCAGCCTTGGGTCGCCACCGCTCCAGTGCTGCCCGCACGAGCGGATGGTCTGGAGGTGCCAGCCGCGCTGCCTCTTCCAAATGCCGCAAACCCTCCGTCAATTTGCCGCCGCTGGCCAAGGTCTCACCCAACTCCAAATGCACTGCCGGCGTCTCCGGCCTGAGGACGAGTGCTTGTCGGAGGGCAGCGAGAGCCTCCGCATGCCGGCCCAGCAACCGCAACGAACGCCCACGCACCACCAGCGCCTTGGCATGGTCCGGTTGCACGGCCAAGACGCGCTCGCAGTATTCGAGCGCTTGCTGCAAACACTTCTCGGCCTTTGGCAGGTCCGCCGCTGGTTGAAGGGCTGCCTCGCCCTGTCGGAGCCAATTGCTTGCGAAGAAGAAATTGGCGGCGACCAACTTCGGTTTGGCGGCCAAGCATGTGGTGAAGACGCGCTCCGCTTCATCGAATTGCTGGTTGTCGAACAACACCTGGCCAAAGACCTCGGCAGCCACAGGGTTCGGGCCGCGCGCCGTAAGCCGCTCATACACGCGGCGAGCGTCGGCAACTCGTCCTTGCCGTCCCAGGCGGAACAGGAGCGCCAGCCCCGAGCTTAGATTCACGACATATTCTTCCAACTCGCGCTGAAACGGGTCCGGCCAAGGCTGATCCGCCGGGGCGTCGGCCGCCTCTCTTTCAAACCTTTGTCGGGCCGCTGGCTCAATGTCGGCCAATGACGCCAAGAGCCGCAAAGCTTGCTGGCGCACGAAGGGACTCTCCGCCGCTCGTTGCAGATGCGCCCGCGCCGCGGCAGCCTCATCGCGGGCGGCATACAGCAGGCCTCGAAGCCAATGGCTTCGCTCGCTCTCCGGTTCCAGTGCGGTCAACTCCTCAAGGACCTTCTCAGCCGCGGCGAACTGCCGGTGCTCGATCCGCAGCTGCGCGAGGCGAAAATAGATGGCTGCCTTGAGTTCGCCGCTTGCGACAAGGTCCAGGCATTGTTGCCACCAGTACTCCGCGGCCGATGGGTCGGTGGCCGCCCGCAAATGCCCCTGGAAATAAGACCAGGTCGGGTTTCGCGGGTCCAAACGAACCGCTTGATCCAGGCAATCCAGGGCCGGTTGGAGAAAGTCATTGGCGATCAAGGCCAAAGCCAGCTTGCCCCAGATCGCTCCCGCACGCGGCTCGCGGCGCAGTTCTTGTTCGATGTCGCGGACGAGCGCCACGACCGCCTCGTCAGCGCCTTTCAGAGCCAGCACCGGCACCGGCGGCGTCGACCACCAGCGCCAGGCGATCCAGGCCAGCATGGCAGCGGCGACTACCAGAAATGCGAGGACCACAATCCGCGTCCGCTTCATGGCCCCTTCGCTTTCCCTTCGCCCCGACGGAGCACCAAACGACGATCCGCGGTGCCGCCGGGAAACTCTTCGACCAAGCCATCAGGCCAGACGATCTCGATGCCGTCAAACTGAGCGGCTTCGCCAAGTCCGAAATAGGCCCGCGGCTCGCTGCTGGATTGGAAACTATCCACCGGGTTAAGGATTCGGAGCCATTGCCGTTCGCCGGCGCGCACGCGAATCTCGGCCCCATACGCGTCCCGACGCAGCCGCGGATCAATCGCCCGCAGCGCCAGCCAATGGCCGCGGGGCGCGGCGATGTTGCGATAGATCCGTGCAGGCCCCGCCACGGTGGTCAAGACGAGGTCGACGCCGCCGTCGCCGTCGAAATCGCCGTACGCCAGACCGCGGGCCACGTTGGGCCGGCCGCAAAAGTCGGCGTTAGCGGGCGAGATGTCGCGCATCTGGCCGCCGCCTTCATTCCGAAAGAGCTGGTTGCGTTCGCAGTAAGGAATCAAGTGGGCCACGGCGTCGGCGTGCGTTGCGGGGCCGCGGCTGACTCGGCCATTGACCAAGGCAAGGTCGAGCCAGCCGTCGTTGTCGAAATCGACCATCACGGTCCCGAAGCCCGTGCCGCGCCAGGCAGAATTGAACAGTCCGGCCAAGGCGGTCCGATCGCGGAATTGGCCGCGTTTGGGGCCTTGAGCCCAGAGCGTGTTGCGCTCGTCGGTCAAGTGAGTGACGTAAAGGTCGAACAGTCCGTTGCCGTCGAGATCGCCGACAGCGATGCCCATGTTGCCCAAGACCTGGCCCATGGCGTCGACGGCAATGCCATGGGCAAAGCCGCGCTCGACAAACGTGCCGTTGCGCTGATTGATCCACAAGTAATTGGCGTGGGCGTCGTTGGCGACAAAGATGTCCGGCCAGCCGTCGCCATCGAAATCAGCGCAGTAAACTCCCAGGCCCGGCCCGGCGATCTGGTACAGTCCGGAGGCTTCGGTCACGTCCTCGAATCGCCCGCGTCCCTTGGCCGCACCGAGATTG
>JANWVS010000217.1 GCA_025056835.1 Gemmataceae bacterium
CGGGAGCGGCCATCCTTTGCCTCTCAGGTGAATTCATTTACCGGGCAGGCATGCTGACCTTCGACGGACCGCTCGGATTTTTCGTGGTGGCGGCCTTGGCGTTTGGGCAGCAGGCCATGACCCAGCCTCGCTTGCCATGGCGCTGGTGGTTGGCGGCGGGCGCCGCTTGCGGTTTGGGCATGTTGACCAAAGGCCCCGTCGCAGTTGTTTTGGTCGTGCCTCCGCTGCTCGCTTGGCAATTTCTCGATCGGCGCACGCTGCCGCTGCGACCGGCGGCCTGGACCGCCTTTGCGGCGATGGTGTTGTTGGTCGCTGGACCGTGGTTCGTTGCCGTGCTCTGGCGCGACCCGGCGGCCGTCGGCGACTTTTTCTGGCTCCACAACCTCCGCCGTTTCGTCGCCCCTTTGGATCATGCCGAGCCGGTCTGGTTTTACCTGCCCTCGGTGCTCGTGGGCATGCTGCCGTGGTCGCTGTTGTTGGCCCCGTGCCTTGCCTGGCTGAGCCGCCGCGAGCAAGCGACGGCGCGGCAGCGACCGGCGGCGCTCGGCTTGATCGCCCTTGCCGCGTTTTGGTGCGTGACGTTCTTCTCGCTCTCGGGTTGCAAGCGGGCCGGCTACCTGGTGCCGGCGTATCCCTTGATCGCCTTGCTCTTGGGAGCCTTCGTTACGGCAACTCTCCGCCGCCGCAGCACGACGCTCGCCGGGTTTCGTTGGCTTCCGGCGAGCGGCCGCGGCTGGGTGGGTGTCGGTGCGACGGTGTTTGCGGTTCTGGTCGTTGGCGTGCAGGAATTTTTGCCGGCGTACCACGGATGGTTTGGCCTGCGCGGTCTGGTCCGCGGTCAGCTCGATCTCGCGCAGCAGGACAAACTGCCGATCGCGAGCTATCCCAAGCGTTGGGACTCCATCGGTTTCTACTTGCAACGCGACGACGTGGAAAGTTACACAGCCGAGCGCCGCGACGAGTTGATCCGCAAGCTTCGTCAGTACGAGCGCACGCTGCTGTTCGTTAAGCCGGGCGCCGCCATGGACGACTTATTGCGAGCCTTGCCCAACGACCTGGAATTCGTGCCGCGCGGCCCGCAGGGACGGACGGTTTCCAGCGGCATCGTGCAGTGGCGGCGTTCCGAATGAAGCCGCGGCGGCGCGTCGGCCTAGGTCGTTGTGCCGATGCCGTTGCGTGCAGCCGCTGCTACACTGGGCAAAGTCTCCCTGGAGTTGACTTGGAGACGGTTGCCATCCCCCTTGGACGAGGCTCCCAATGGCACTGCGTTTGAAGCAATCGCTCGCCGAAGGAAAACTGACGCGCGTCTTTTGCGTGGGCCAGCTCTGTTCGCCGAAGTTCATCGAAATTGTCGGCATGCACGGCGGCTACGACGCTGTGTGGCTCGATCAAGAGCACGCCGGCTTGACCATACCCCAAATCGAGGAGGCCTGCCGGGCGGCGCGCGGCGTCGGGTTGGATACGTTCGTGCGCCTGGCAGCGACGGACTACGCCACGGTCATGCGGCCGCTGGAAGCCGGCGCCGGCGGCGTGATGGCCGCGCAAGTCCGCAGCGTCGCCGAAGCCGCTAATGTCGTCCGTTGGGCCAAGTTCCATCCCCACGGACAACGCGGCATCAACGGCAGCGGCGTCGACGGCCGCTACGGTACCATGCCCCTGCCGGAATACCTGCGGCAAAGCAACGAGGCGACCATCGTCCTCATCCAGATCGAGCATATCGACGCCGTCCACGACGTGGAAAAAATCGCCGCCCTGCCGCACGTCGATGTCCTCTTCATCGGACCGGCCGATCTGAGTCAGTCGATGGGCCTGGTGGCAAGCTGGGACCATCCGGAGATTTGGAGCGCCATCGAACGGGTGGCCGCCGCGGCTCGGGCCCACGGCGTGGCTTGGGCGATCTTGCCCCGCAACCGAGCCTACGCCCAACGATGCCTCGATCTCGGCTGCCGTATGTTGTCCGTCGGCGTCGACACCTGGACAGTGCAACGTGGTCTTCAATCGTGGATTGACGAATTCGCCTTTTAGCGATCGCCCGACTGCGGCTGATCCGGCAAAAGCACCACCCGCTCGGTATTCGGTAAAGTGCGTAAAACCAGGGCAAGGTCGCGACCTGGGGGGATTTGGATGACATCCTTGAACAGGACGCGCGACGGTCGGTTGAAGTCGACAATAATCAACGACCGAAATCCCGGCGGCACCATGTTATCGAAACCGGCTTTGCCCGGGGCGATCACGATCGGCTGGCCGCGGCGCTCGCCGTTTTTGACCTTGGTCGTGCCTTGGAGCAGGACGGTGAAATTGGTGTCGTTGCGGAACCGGATGCTGACCGGGGCTGGATCGCCGCCCTTAGGAATCGGCCCTTGCGCCCCGCCGCCCGCCGCCAGCGTCAGCAGCGCCGCACAGGCCAACCACAACAGACTCAGGAACCGCAACATCGCCGCTCTCCCCGCGGGAGACTACAAGCTCACAGTTTAAACGTACCAAAAAGTCGAACTTGCGCCAAAAACTTTGTCGACGGCCTCAACAAAAATCGGCAGACCCGAGACGGCCCAACCACCGCGGCGAAGCCCAACCCACTTACCACCCCCCCCTGGGGCAGTCGACAAATTCGGTCCTATTGCTGACAGATCGAATCGCGCAAAGCCGCCTTGGTTCGTCGGCAGCTGCCGGCTGGTCTGGCGGCGCGCCGCTCATCGTCGGGCCAGGACCTTTTCCTACCACCGCCCCTTTTCCGCAACGCCCGCCGCCCGCCGCGTTATAAAATGGGCAGCGTCCGTGTTCGGAGTTCACTTCCGCTCAAGGTGGAGGCTCGTCATGAACGCAGCAAAGTTGGGGAAGGCACTCAGCCTGCTGGCGGCCGCGGTAGTCCTAGTCAACCTCGTCGGCTGCAACAACAAGGGCAAGTACGCTGATAAAGTGACCGTCGTCGTGGGCGAACAGCTCAAGGCCAAAGGCGTGGAGTTGGTCGATTGGCGACATTCGTCATCTGAAAAGTCATTTGGAGTCAAGCTCAAAGCGCAGCAGCCGGTTGACGACAACTTGAAAATCAGCATCCGCGTTTCCGGACGCGGCGCGGTCTCGCCGGTCGGTTCCGTCGGCAAACGCATCAACAATCGCGAGTGGATCGATGTCGGCGGACGCCTGATGGGCCAGTTCGCTGATAACTATCCTTTTCAAGATCTCCCCGAAGGCGGCACGATCACCATTGATCTGGCGAGCCGCTGAGTTCGACGCGGCCAACGGATCAAGTCGGCCGACGGCCCAACCGCGACCGAAGTCCTGGGCTGGAGGCAGGTGACGGATGCGACGCTGAAAGAGTTGGCCGGGCTGAGAGCGTCGCTGCCGCTGGACCTTGGCTCTACGCGGGTGACGGACACCGGCCTGAAGGAACTGGCCGGGCTGAAGGGGTTGCAGACGCTGCACCTTGACTTTACCCGGGTGACAAACGCGGGACTCGCCGAGCTACGCAAGGCGCTACCAAGGTGCCAAGTCTCCCGGTGAGTCCTCGGTCGGCCCGAAGCACGTGGAGGTCGGCTGCGCGGTGGCGGCAAAACGAACGTGCAGCCGATGGCGAGCTTGGGGCGCGTCCGCAATTCGGTGCAGTCGGGCGTTTTCCGGTCCGCCAACTGACCCCCAAGACAATTCGGTAGTCCCGCACGGACAGACCAGCGCTTCAGCGCCTGTTGGCCGACTTGCGAGGTCATCGGCTACTCTCTGCCTGCTTGTCCCAATTACGTTTTGCGGCGTGGGCCTTCCCTTCGATGGCCAAATAATGGCCAAGGACGGAAAGCCAATGCAGCCCCTCGTCGCTCGGGCGCACCGGCATCCCGCCGATAATGAGACCGGACATCTCATCGGTACTCCCCTCGCCCCAACGGATCCGCTTGGGCGGCGAGTTGGGGTTCCGCGGGTGGTCCGCTGAGTTGTCCCAAATAAACTCTGCCTTGATGACGGTTCCCTTGGGCAGGACAAACGGCTTGGCATAAAAGTACGTGTCCTGCCAGCGGTAATCCCAATCGTCGATCAGGAACAGATTGCGAGTCGACTTGTCCGGCAGCTCGGCCCAGACACGGAACACCTTGCCGATCATGTGCATGTGGGCAAAGATGGAGCGGAATTCGTAATCCACGGGTAGTTTGAATTCATCGGTGCGTTTATAATTCTTCTCACCCGGCGGAATGTCGATGTCATTGTTCGCCATCAAAATAACGCTGGGGTTCCGCTGGGGTTTCTTGTCCGTGAAATAGATGCCGATTTGCGGTTGATCCCACTCCTCTTTCCCCGTCGGGTGGTAATGCATCTGCAACACCACGTCCAGTCCCTTGGCCAGCACGCCGGGCTGGTCTTCAGGTAATTCATGCGTCATCATGCCCGGAGCGTAGCCGGGGAGGAAGCCGCGTGGAAGAAAGCCCGGGTCGAAGCGAATGTAGTAGCCGTCCTTCTTGGCCATCTCGTACGCCTTGCCTTTGTGAACATCGAGAATCGGAACCGCGTGGTGGGCCACTCGCTTGTTGCTCGGCAGCACCTGCACCGCACGGAACGGCTGATCCTTGTTGAGGCCTGTTGGCAAGACGAAGTGAACGTACAGGTCGTCTCCCTCGGCGGGGATGCGGAATGGCTTCTCGACTTTCAGGATCAGGTCCGGCTTACCAAGATGCCACCCCTCGGGGAACTTCGGCAGCGGCGGCAGATCCTTGGGGTTACCTTCCGGCATACCGGCTTCATACCATTTCTGGAAAACAGCGATCTGGTCAGCGGCGAGAGTACGATCATAGAGGAACTCACCATGTCCTTTGACCGGCTTCCACGGGGGCATCACACGCTTG
>JANWVS010000218.1 GCA_025056835.1 Gemmataceae bacterium
TCCCCGGCACGGTGAGCCGCTTGTTCCGCAATCTCGGCGCGGCCACGGCGGCCGACAAAACCGGCGTGCAGCGGCCGGTGGCCTTTCAAGATGTCACGCTCGCCGCCGGCCTGGGAAAGCCGGGGCCCGGCCTGGCCGTCTATTGCGCCGATTTCGACGGCGACGGCTGGCCCGACATTCTCATCGTCAACGACAATAAACCCAACCATCTCTTCATCAACCAGAAGAACGGGAAATTCACCGAGGAAGCGTATCTGCGCGGCATTGCGGTGGACGGCGTCGGCCTGGCCTTGGCGGGCATGGGAGTGGCGGTCGGCGACGTCGACGGCGACGGCTTGTTCGACGTCTACATGACCCACCTCGGCAGCGAGCGCAACACCCTCTGGCGCCAAGGCCCCCAGCGCGGCCATTTTCGCGATCTGACCGCCCAAGCCGGATTGCTGGCGTCACACTGGCGCGGCACGGGCTTCGGCACCCTGATGGCCGACTTCGACCTCGACGGCTGGCCCGATCTCGCCGTCGTCAACGGCCGCGTCGATTCCCTGGGCACCGAGGTCGCACCGGCCCTCGGACCGCACCTGCAATACTATGGCGAACGGAATCAGCTCTTCCGCAACGAAGGCCAAGGCAAGTTCCGCGACGTGTCGTTGGAGAATCCGGCCTTCTGCGGCAGAATGAATATCGGGCGGGGGCTGGCCAGCGGCGACCTCGACGGCGATGGGGCGATCGACCTGGTTGTGACGGCCGTCGGCGACCGTGCCCGCGTCTTTCGCAACGTGGCCCCGCGGCGCGGCCATTGGTTGCTCGTGCGAGCCTTCGATCCCCGCCTCCAACGTGATGCTTACGGGGCCGAGGTTCGCCTTCAAGCGGGGGGCCGACGGCTGTTGCGCATCGTCAATCCCGGCGACAGTTTTCAGTGCAGCAGCGATCCGCGGGTCCATTTTGGCCTGGGGGCCGCGGCGGAGTTCGACGCCCTCCACGTCGTCTGGCCCGACGGTCTGGAGGAGGAATTTCCCGGCGGGGCGGCTGATCGCGTCGTGACGGTGCGGCGCGGGGAAGGCCGGTCCCTTCCGTCTGGTCGGAAGTAGCGCCCCGGCGTCGCGATGGTTGTGAGTCGGACCGTACCATGAAGATGCGGCGAGCAGCGCTTGGCGTGGCGATTTTGGGGCTGTTGGCAATCGCTGGGGCCGTCTGGCGTTGGCTGACGGCGCCGGCGCCGCCCGACATCCCCCTCCACGGGATCGATCCGTTAATGGTCGAGGCCATCCGCAAGGGAACGGAAACGGTGCGCCGACAGCCGCGGTCGGCCGAGGCTTGGGGCGAACTGGGTATGCTCCTGGCCGTCAACGCCTTTTTCAAACCCGCCGAGACATGCCTCCGCCATGCTCAACGGCTGGAGCCGAGCAACCCGCACTGGCATTACGTGTCCGGCATGATGTGGCAAATGGCGGGGGACACGCGCCGCGCGGCCGCGGACATGCAACACGCCTTGGAGTTAGCCCGGGAGCCGCTGGAGGTGGTCGCAATCCGGTTTCGCCTAGCCCAGTTGCTTATTGAGGACGGCGAGGTCGAGGCGGCCGAGCCGTTGGTGCGCGCTCTGGAAACGACCGAAAGCGACGTTCCGCGGGCGACTTACCTGCGGGCGCTGCTCGCCTTGGCAACGGGGGACCGGGCGGCGGCCGGGCGGCATCTCCGCGACTTGACCGAGGTTTCGTTCTGCCGCAAGCGGGTGCATGTCCTCTTGGCGAGCATCGCTGCGGATTCGCAAACGGCGCAGCAACTGAGCGAGACGGCCGAGCGCTTGCCGCCCGACTCTCCTTGGCCCGATCCGATCGCCGAGCGGATGCACAGCCTTCGCGTCGATCGCATGCAGCGCCTGGCGACGTTTACCGCTCTCAAAGAACAAGGCCGGTCGCGGGAGGCGATCGAATTTCTTCGGCCTTTGGCAGCCCGCCAACCCGATCGCGAAGTCTGCTTCGCCTTGGCGATGGAGCTGTTCGACCAAGGAGAATTCGAGGAAGCGGAGAAAAACTTCCGCCTGGCCATCACCTATGAACCGAACAACATCCGCAGCCATTTCCTGCTCGGTTCTTGTTTGCTGTACCGCGGCGAAAAACTTATGAACGAACCCGGCAAGGCCGAGGCCGCCGCCGAACTCTTTCGCCAAGCCATCGCCGCCGAAGACCAAGCCCTGAAGTTGCACGCCGAAAACGGCCTCGCCCATTACACCCGCGGTCTGGCCCTGAAGTATCTCGGTCGGACGGACGAGGCGTTGGCGGCTCTGCGCCAGGCGGTGTTGATCTATCCCGAGTTCTCGACCACGCAGTTGGCGCTGGGCGAAGCGTTGGCCGAAGCCGGTCGTCTGGACGAAGGTCTCGAACACCTCCGTTATGCGGTGCAGTTCGCCCGGCCCAACGACCCCAAGCCGGCCGCGGCGCTGCAAAAATGGCAAGCCAAGGCGAATCGCCAGAAGTGACGGGCCGACCGACCGGCGTCACGCTGCCCGACAGCGCGGCTCGGAAAGCCCGCCGGCCAAGGCCGCTTCGCTCGCCGGGCGACGTTGGCTTATCAAGCCCAAAAGGGCCGGCAGAAAGACCAAAGCGCTCACCATGCACATGGTGACGCCCAAGGCCAAGGCCAGGCCCAGGCTCGCCAACCCGCGGTGTTGGGCGATCATGAGCGTGCCGAAGCCGAGAATGGTCGTCAACGCAGCCACCATGATGCCCCGGCCGGTGGCATAGCTGAGGGCATAGCGCTGGCCGCGGACGCGATCGCGGAAATCGTGCAGCACGTGGACGCCGTTGTCGGCGCCCACGCCCATGATGAGCGGCAACGCGATCATGTTGGCCGGATTCAAATGGACGCCGCACAGGGCCATGATCCCCAAGGATGCCAACAACCCCATCGCTAACGGCAACAGGGCAATGAGGGTATCGCGCACCGAGCCGAAATCGAGCAGCAACACCAGCACCATGGCGATCATGGCGTACAGTCCGGCCCACAAGAAGCCGTCGCGCATCGCCTTGAGGCCCTCGAGCGTGGCGAACGGTCGGCCGCAGGCTTCCGGGTCGGCCGCTTTGACGTCGGCCACGAATCGCTCCAGCGACTCGTATTCCCACAAGCACTCCTTGGCGAACACGCGCAACAACCATCGGCCCGATTGACCGATATAGCGCTGGCGCAAGCAAAGGGGGATGTCCTCGACCTGGATCGGCGCCGGCGTCGACACGCTCCGCAGGTGGTGCAGGTCGTCAATCAGGTCGCTCGTCAAGCGCTGGTGAAAGTGGCGCAGCCGGGCCGCGACGGCGGGGCCTTCGCCGGCCTGCACCGTTTCGAGCAGCGCCCGCACCTGCTCGCGGAGCTTGCCAACCAGCGGCGTCGTGTCGAGCCGATCCAGCGCGAGCCAGAGGCGCTGCGCCGCTCGAGCTACTTCGCCGGGCGAAGGCTCGGCGTGCTCGATGACCGTGCCGCGCTGGGGCAGACGCCGCAGCCGGTGCTGGATGTCGCGGAGCAGTTCCAGTTTCCGCTCCTGCTCGCGCGGCACCAGCGACGCCACCTCGACCACCTTGCTGACGCTCGGCAGCCGTTCATAGCGGGCACGCAGGGCCAGGGCCTCCTCGGGAGTGTTGGTCATGGTCACGGCGTGCCAGTCGTCGCCGCTGCAATGGCGGATCAGCTCGTGCTCCCATTGCACCGAATCGAGTCGGGGGTCCTGCATGTTGAGGATGTTATGATCGTAGCGCACCCCAACAGCGCAGGCGGCCAGAGTAAGCGTCGCCGCCAAGCCCAGGCCCACTACCCAGCGCGGACGATGCGTCAGCGCCGGCAGCCATTCGCGCCGGGCCGCGCGTTCCTGAACCAACGACACGATCGGCCCAGGCGGCGCCGGTGCCCCGCGGCACAATGCCAGCAACGCCGGCATCAACACGATCGTGGAGACGGCACACAGCAACACGCCGCTGCCGGCAATCCAACCTAGCTCGGCCACGGCCTTGAGATCGGCCAGCATAGCTGCGTAAAAGGCCAAGGCCGTCGCCAGGGCCGCCGTCACGATGCTCGGTCCCACGTGGAGGGCCGTCTGCCGCGTCGCCTCCGCCACCTCGGCCCCGCCGCGCCGCTCTTGATCGAAGCGCGTCACCCACAACACGCCGTAATCGCCCATGCCGATGAGCATGACGGCAAACGCCGACGAGAGAATGTTGAGATGTCCCACCGTGAGCGTCAGCCAACCTAAAGCCCACACCGTGCCCACGAGCAAGGCGGCGACGGTCATCAGCGGATAGCGAAAACCGCGATAGACCACCAGGTACAACAGCGCCACGCCCGCCAGCGCCAGCCACGAGGCCAACGTGCTGTCGCTTTGCGACGCCACCATTTCGTCGTTTTCCAGCACGGGCAGGCCGGTCAGTCCCAGTTCCAGGTCGGGGTAGCGCGGCCGGACGTGCGCCAACAGCTCGCGGAGCGTATCGATGCTGGCGCGGGCAAACGTAAAGTCGTCGAGCCGTTCTTTGAGCGGCCGGACCATCAGAAACGCCAGTCGGCCGTCGCTGCTGAAAAAGTAGTGCGGTCGGCTCAAACGATCGTGCTGCGGGGCATCGGGCACGAGACTGTGCCAGGGATTGCGATAGGCAGCCGGGTCGCGCAGCGTTGCCACAGCCGCTTGACAAATGGCGCTGAGCTGGCGCAACATCGGGTCGGCTTCAGGATGGCCGACCGTATCGGTCGCCAGGGAAATCGCTCGGCGTTCCCCTTCGCTGAGCAACTGCTGCACCGTGAGCATT
>JANWVS010000219.1 GCA_025056835.1 Gemmataceae bacterium
ACTTGCGACGGGATGTACCATGCCTTACGACGTCGTTACCTTCGGCGAGGCGATGATCCGCCTCAGTCCACCAAATTTTCGCCGCCTGGAGCAGGCCCGCAGCCTTGACGTGCAGGTCGGCGGCGCCGAGTTGAACACGGCAGTGGGACTAGCCCGCTTGGGCCGCTCGTCCGCGTGGGTCTCACGGCTGACAAACAATCCGCTCGGCCGGCTGATCGCCAACCATGCCCGGGAGGCCGGCGTCTCGACGGAGCACATGATTTGGACGAGCGACGATCGCGTGGGATTGTACTTTTTAGAGTTCGGCGCCACGCCGCGGGCCAGCAGCGTGCTCTACGATCGCAAGAACGCCGCCATCGCGTCGGTCCGCCCCGGAATGATTCCGTGGGCCGCCATCTGCGCGGGAACGAAGTGGTTTCATGTGACAGGCATTACGCCGGGACTAAGCGCCAGTGCGGCTGCCACCACGAAGGAAGCTTTGCAAACGGCCAAGGAGGCCGGCGTGCAAACCAGCGTCGATCTCAACTACCGCGCCAAGCTGTGGTCGCAAACCGACGCCGGTCGCTGCATGCAAGAGTTGATGCCGTGGTGCGACGTACTGATCACCACCGAGGAAGACCTTGAGAGAGTCTTCGGAATTCACGGGAAAAGCTACGACGAAGCAGCCGAGCGGGCGGCGCACAGGTTCAAGCTGAAGATCGTGGCCATCACCGTTCGCGACAATCCCTTGGTCTGGCGCAATCGTTGGACTGCGATTGCTTGGCGCGATGGACAAGTGTTGCGAACGAGGGAATATGAGCTGGAAATAGTGGACCGCCTCGGGGCCGGCGATTCTTTCGCCGCCGGCCTGATCCATGGTCTGCTCGACGGCGACTTGCAAAAGGGACTCGATTGGGGCGTGGCAGCCAGCGCTCTCAAGCATACGATTCCCGGCGACTTCAATTGGGTCACGCCCGACGAGGTTCAGGCCGTCCTCAAAGGCGGCGAATTGCGCATCAGCCGATAGAGCGCTACGGCGTGATGTCACCGAAAAGCCCCTGCGCCAAGCTACGCACCAACGGAGCTAACTGCTCGGCTAGTTTCTCCCCTCCTGAAGGCAAGAGGTGGTTGCCGTCGAGATAATCTTCCGCCGAACAGGTCGCACATCCGTCAACGGCGTTGAGGCCGCAAGCCCGCAAGTGTCGTAGTGTGGTTTGCAATTCGCGTCCATATTTTTCCCGAGCCTGGGGATCTTCCGCACTCAACTGGTCGAGTACGGCCGGATTGCAGCGCGGTACGACGACAAGCATTCTTGGCCGCAAGGGCAGGGGAGTGGCGTGCCGGACCGTTTCTTCAAAGCCGTGCCAATAGTCAGCGGACTTCGGTTGACAATGGCTCCGGACAATGTCGCGGTAGGCGGTAATACCGGCGCGATAGGCCGCCGTGTGGAGCGGAACCTCTCGCCACAGCCTGCGCGGCTGCCAGGGGTGTTTGCTCGTGCGCGGGGTCCAAACCGTCATCCCCGCTTCGTAGCCGACGACATGCCACAGATCGTCGAAAGCGAGCCAGGCATTGGCCCGGCTGCGGAAGGCCCGTTCTGCGAACGCTTCTTCGGCGCGGCGGCGCGGCTCCAAGGCCGTCAGGGCAGCATCGCGCTCGGGATGGTCCAGCAGCAGGCCGCGCGCCCGAGCGTCATGGAAGATATACCGATACGCTGGTCGCGTACCGTCCGGTGCCGCGGCGTAGGTGTGAATCCAAGCATCGCAAAGGTAAAGTACTCGCCGTCCCTCGTGATACAGCATCTCGGCAGCGACTTGACCGTATTCGTTCGGCGCACCGCCGCGGATCGCCAAGTTGAGGACGCGGTAGTCGCTGCCGAGAAGTTCTTGTAAACGCCGGCTCCACAGCTGCTCAACCGGTTGGCCGATCCCCTGAAGGATCGAATCGCCGCCGATGACCACGGCGATTTTGTCCCGCGGCACATGCTGCCGGACGAGAGCACGCAACTGCAAGGCTGTCGGCAGATACTGACTTTCTGGCTCGATAAAGTCGTGAAAGCGCACGAAGTCGCGAAACGGAAACCATTCGGGGGCGCGCTGACCGACAACGCAACAGAGGATGAAACTCCCTGCAACGCCGGCGCAAAAGGCGCCGGGCCGCAGCCACGGCCGTGACATCCGATTCGCTTCCAACTCCAAATGGTTCATGGTCAAAACGCCTGGTAGATGAAGGGCTGGACCGGCAAGCCGACCCGGTACAGGGCATAGTGCAATAAGATCCCGACCAGAACCCCTATCAGCAAGGATGCCAACCACCGTAGGGCGTTCATCAGACCGCCTCGCCGTTCACGAACAACAAGCAAAGCATCCGCCAGGCTTGCGGCAACGGGTAAAAAAAGAGCAGCCATCCGACACCGACGAAAAACATCGTTGTTGCCCAACCTAGCGGCCGCCACCAGATCGCGTGCGCTTTGCGGCGCCATCCGACTCGGTCGAGCAAGCAGCGCAAGGCCGAGGTCAATCCCAGTCCGGCGCCGTGGTACAATCCCCACAAGACGAAGTTCCAGGCCGCACCGTGCCACAGGCCGCAAAGGGCAAAGGCAATCCAGCCGTTGACGATCCGGCGACCCAGGCCGAGGCGACTGCCCCCCAGAGGGATGTAAACATAGTCGCGGATCCAGCCCGTGAGAGATACATGCCAGCGCCGCCAGAATTCATCGAGGCTCCAGGCGAGGTACGGTCGGCAAAAGTTTTCCGGCAAAGTAACACCAAGCATCCGGGCCAAGCCGATCGCCAGGTCGCTATAGCCGCTGAAATCCATGAAAATGCGCCAGCCGATGCCGAGGAACACCAACCAGCGCTCCCAAAGAGGGTAGGCTTCGAGCCGCTGGTCCATGAACTGAACCCAGGCGGCGAGGTTGTCGGCGATGACCGCCTTTTTGACGATGCCGATGGCGAAACGCGCCAGCCCTGCGGCGACGTCACACGCGCCGACTTGGCGTGTACCGAGTTCCAAGGCGGGCAAGAACTGACCATAGCGTTTGACCGGGCCCGCCACCAGCGCCGGCCAGAAGGTCGCGAATAGTGCAAAGTCGAGGGGCGAGCGTATCGGCTGGGCGCCCCGGCCCACCTCTACCAAGTAGTGAATGAATTCAAACGTGAAGAAGCTGATCGCCAGCGGCGGATCGCCCGGAAACCAGGTTTGCGTCGTTTTCAATACAGTCTCGCCCCAAGAAGAATGCAGGCTGCCCAGCAATTCCTCGCAGAAAAAGCGGACGTATTTGTAGAACACCAACGCGGCCACATTGATCGCAATACCGGTGCGACACCAACCCGGCCGGCGTGAAAGAGCCAAGGCAAACGTCAACCCGCCAAGTAAGGCGATGGGCGCGACTCCGGCCGGCCCGGCAAAGTGGGCATGAAAGACCAAGTTACCTCCCAAGAGAAGCCATTTCCGCACCCCGTGTCCCCAAGGCAGCCAGTAAAGACCGAGAAAGCACGGCGCAAAAAGGAGGAGGAACCAGGTTGACAGGAAGATCATTCCGGTCATGCTCGGCTGATAGCCAAAACGCCATGGGGGAAGCAAGAGCGCGCCGTCGAATGGCCGCGGCTCCGCTTACCTCGCTGACGCAGCACCCGCCGCCGACCGATCTTTACAGTTTGACTTTCCGGCGCCACCGCTCAAGTGCTTCCCGCTGCCGTGCATTGTCAGGCGCGGCAAGGCGCACCGCTTCCTCGAAGTGACGGAGCGCTTCGGCGTTCGCGCCCCGCAGGGCATGCAGCTCCCCGAGTGCCCACTGGGCCTCAGGAAATTCGGGGCGGAGTGACAGTGCTTGCCGCACGGCCGATTGGGCTTCGTCGGCACGTTCCATTTGAATCAAGACCCTGGCTCGTTTGACGTAGGCGTCAGCGTGGTCTTTTTGGAGAGCGATCACTTCATCGAATGCCGCCAGCGCTTGCCCCAACAAAGCTTCAACAGCTTTCTTATTGCTTGGCTGCGCCAAAAGTGCCTCGGCTTGGGTCATCCATAAGACGCCGAGCTGAAAGTGCAGCCGTACTTGCCGAGGTGCCGCGGCCAGAGCGGCCCGAAAGACCTCTTCGGCCTCTGCCCATTGACCGTTATCAACCAAGATGTTGCCGAAGGCCAAACTGGCATCGACATCCGGCCCTTGGGCCGTCAACTCTTGGTAAGCGGCGCGGGCTTCGGCTAGCCGGCCATGGCGACCGTATTCGGCGATTCTCTGCAACTGACCGCTGCGGTTGACCATATACGGCTGCATGAGCAGCAAGAATGGATCAGGCCACGGCTGGTCGATCTGCAGGCGCTCCAACTTCTCCTGCAAGCGGCGGCTCTGCTCCGGGTCGTCGGACAACAACGAAGCCAGCAACCGATGGCTCTGCACAGCGGCACAAGGATGATCGAGCAAATCCATCAACAGCCGACGTGCCGTGGCTCGGTCGTTCTCCGCCACAGCCAACAACGCCGCAGCGAGCTTGCCCTGCGGCCCGTTGGGTTCGGCGGTTGCGAGGGAATCGATTGTTTGGCGTGCCCCGTCCAATTCGCCGGCTTCGACTTGGATGATTGCGAGCCGATAGAGAATGGCAACTTTCTCCGCCGCTGTCTTCGCCAACGGCAAGGCCCGCTCGAAATAGGGTCGGCCCAGGGCGGGGCGGGTCGAAGCTCGCCACATCCCGCGTAGATATGGCCAAGCAGCGGTTCTGGGATCCCATCGTTCCGCTTGGGCGAAACACGGCTCGGCCTGATCGGCGTGGCCGTTGATT
>JANWVS010000021.1 GCA_025056835.1 Gemmataceae bacterium
ATGTTTTCATCGTGCCCCGCCGAGGCCTTGGTGGCCGGCGTGAAGATCGGCTCCGGCAACGGATCGCCCTCGCGCAGCCCCGACGGCAACGATAAACCGCACACCGCCCCCTCCCGCCGATACTCCTTCCAACCGGAACCCGCCAGGTAGCCGCGCACGACACACTCGAACGGCACCACCTCAGCCTTGCGTACCAACATCGTCCGGCCGGCCAGCGCCTCGGCTTGGGCCGCAAACGCCGGTCCCATTTCGTTTAAGTCGGTGCTGAGCAGATGGTTGGGTACCTTGAGGAAGTCGAGCCAGAACAAAGTCATGGCGGTGAGCACGCGCCCCTTGTCCGGGATGCCGGTCGGCAAGACCCAATCAAACGCACTAATCCGGTCGGTGGCGACGATCACCAGTCGATCACCAAGATCGTAGATGTCGCGCACTTTACCCCGGCGGCAAGGGATGCCGGCCACCCGACTTTCCAGCAGCGGCGACGACATGCAACTCCTTGACAAGATCCAACCGCGACGACCGCGGCATATTATAGCGGAGTTGATCGCTCGGGCGGACCCGCGGCCTGCGATTTCGCCGTGCCGCCCACCTGGTACCAACCAACGGCGGACATGGCACTTTTTCAAACGCCGCACCTGTGGGTTGATCACGCTGCCGAGGGAGTGGCGGCCATCGTCCTCGACGGGCCGGGCAAGTTCAACTTTCTCAACGCGGCGGCCCTGGCGGATCTCGATCGGGCACTAGCGCTGATCGAAGCGGACGAGCGCTTTCGAGTGTGCGTCATACGCTCGACGAAGAGCGCGAGCTTTTGCCACGGTGTCGAACCAGCGACGTGGCGCGGTCTGCACACGCCGTCGGAGTGGGACGCGCTGGCCGATCTGGGCTGCCGGGTCTGCGAGCGCCTGGAGCAGTGCCGCCTGCCGACGATTGCCGTGATCGCTGGGGCGGCCCTCGGAGGCGGGCTGGAGCTTGCCCTGGCCTGCGATTGGCGCGTCGCCGTGGCCGGGCCGCGCACCTTGCTCGGTTTCAACGAACTCGACTTCGGACTGCTGCCGGCGTGGGGCGGCATCGGCCGAGTGGTGCGGTTGAGCGGTCTGGAGCGGTCGCTGCAACTCCTCCTGGGCGGCCGTAAAATCTCGGCCCACGAAGCCGTTGGCCTGGGTCTGGTCGATGAGCTGGAGGACGGGACCAGCGACGGCCTCCCTGCCGTGCTGACCCTGGCGCGCAAGCGGCAGGCGGAGGACTTGCCGCGCCGCAGCTGGCGGCAACGGCTCGTCGAAAGCTGCCGTTGGGGCCGCCGCCTGATCTTGCGCGGCGCCGAGCGCCTGCTGCGCCGCCGCTTGCCCGAGGAACTGCCGGCACCGTGGGAAATCCTTGGCGTGGCCCGGATCGAACTCGAGGGCGGCCCCGCCGCGGGCCGGGCCGAAGCCCGCGCCGCCCTACACCGCCTGGCCGCCAGTCCGGCCTGTCGCCAACTCCTTCGCCTCCAAGCCCTCAAGGAAGCCCATCGTAGCGTCGCCGCGCCCTCGGCCCGACCGGCCCGCATCGGCATCTTGGGCGTGTCACCGTTGGCGCTGCACCTGACGGCTCAAGCCGCCGGTCGCGGTTGCTCGGTAGCTCTCCACGAGCACGACGAACTGCTGCTGGGCATGGGCTCGCTGCAACTGGTGCAGGCCTTGCAAAGCGAAGTCGATGGCGGCGGTACGACGGCGGCGCAACTGACGGCGATCCTGGAACGCGTGCGGCCGACCGCCTCCTGGAAAAACTTCGATTCCGTCGAACTGCTTCTCGACCCGACCGTCGGCAGCGGCGACGAAGCAGCTGCCATGCGGGCGCTGGAAGACCGTGTGCCGCCGCACTGTGTCATCGCGACCACCCAGCCTTGGCGCGCCTTGGCCGACTGGCAAGCCAGCCTCCGTCGCCCGGAACGCGCCGCCGCTCTTCATTTCCCTGCGCCTGTCGGTCAGACGCCGATCGTCGAAATTCTCGCCGGCCCCGCGACCAGCCCTGCGACGGTGGGCCAATTGCAAGCCTACGCCGCTTTTCTTGGCAAATTCGCCGTCGTCGTCCGCGACGACCTGGGAGGGCTTATCAACCGCGTTCGTTTCGCGGGGTTTGCCGCGGCGCTGCAACTGTTGACCGAAGGCCTGGAGCCGGAACTAATCGAGCAAGCCAGCGAACGATTCGGCCTGCTCCACGGTCCTTTGGAGCTGATCGACTGGCTCGGGGTCGAGGAAACGGTGCTGATCGCTCGCCGGCTTCGGCCGTTTCTCGGCGTCGACCTGGGCGGCCATCCGATCATTCAACACCTCTTGGAACGACGTTGGCTGGGAATCAAGACGGGATTGGGCTTTTATCGCGACGTCATGAGCCGATCGCGCTCGATGAATGGGCAGCTGGCGCGTTGGCTGCGGCGGAACTTTGCCGACCGACTAACGCCGCGTTCGCAAGCGGTTGCCCGCCGGTACGTGCAAGAACAGGTGCTGGGCCGGATGGCCGAGCAGGCCCAACGCTGCCTTGCCGAAGGAGTTTGCACCGGTCCGGATCAACTCGAGCTGGCCGTCAAGCTTGCCGGTTGGGCTCCGCATCGTCCCGGGCCGATCGAATTTTCCCAGCAATTGGCCTCGACGCGGCCAGCAGAGCTGCTATAATCTTTCCCTGAACGAAACAACCCGTCCGAGTTCGCGAAGTTGGCTACATGTCTGCGAGTTGACTCGGAGCCTGAGCGAGGACCAATCTTGGCCGCCGGAGCGGTCGACCATTCGGCCCACGCCAGATGCTATCGCGGTCCGTTCTGATCGAGACCACGCCAGGGGCAGGAAACAACCCCCCTCCTGTCGTCCGGTGGTCTCGATCTTTGCCTGCCGGCGATCGACGAGAGGAGAGGGCCGGGGAATTCTTGGCCCGTGGTCGTCGCCGGGCTGGTCTGCTATATCTCACGTCAACAGCGCGTTCGTCGTGGAACGCCGCCGTTGCACCGCGAAGGTGTCACCGCGAACCAAGGGAACCGCCGATGGCCACCGCCGAACAACGTTTGCAAGAACTCAACATCGCTCTGCCGCCGCCGCCCAAGCCAGTCGCCAAGTATCAGCCGACGGTGCAAGTGGGCAACCTGCTGTATGTGTCGGGCCACGGTCCGGCCAAGGAAGAAGGCAAGCCGATGCTGTTGGGGAAGCTGGGGGCCGGCTTGTCGGTGGAACAGGGAAAGGAATCGGCTCGGCTCGTTGGTCTCAACATCCTCGCCACGGTCCGCAATGCCCTCGGCTCGCTGAACCGGGTCAAGCGGCTCGTGAAGACGCTCGGCATGGTCAACGCGGCGCCCGATTTTCACGATCACCCGCTGGTCATCAACGGCTTCTCCGAATTGATGGCGCAAGTCTTCGGCGAAGAAGCGGGGGTGGGCAGCCGCAGCGCCGTGGGCATGGGTTCCTTGCCGGGAAACATTCCCGTGGAGATCGAGTGCGTGTTCGAAGTGGACTAACGGCCCGCCGGGACCGGTCGCACGGCGCGGCCGCCATCGCAAGCGAGAGTCGCCGGATTTCCGCGGCGTCGCCCTGATCGTGAGTTATATTGTAAATGACAGTCTTTTCCCGCTGGCGCACCCCCTCGCGCAGGGCGGTATCGTCTGGTCGGTGGCCCGCGGCCTGCGAACCGCTGCCAGTAGCCTAGGGCTGATCCAATGATTGCGCGATTGTGGAACTGGGTTTCGCGCGGCACGAGCGGTACGGTGGCGCCGCGCAACGGCGCGGCTGCGGCGACGAACGCCCCCGCAGCAACCCCTCCCCCGGTGAGGCGGCGCCAACAGGCGTCGCTATGGGAACGGTTGTTGGCCGCTAAACTCGACGCCGATTTGCACTGGCTCCAAGCCACCGCTTCGCTCCGGAAGCTGTTGGGCGCCAGTTTGAAGAAGCTCCGGCGGACGTCCATCCTGGACTGGATCCACCCCGACGACCGGCCCGTCCTCGAGCGGCGGTTTCGCAATCCAAGTAAAGTACCCTTCGACGCACGCTTACGCCTCGTGGCTCCGCTCGGGACGAAGCAACGCGAACGCCCGATCCAGATTGTCCAGCTTTCCGCGGCGCCGTGGCGCGATCCGGCCGGCGTCGTTTGTCGTTGGCGCTGCGTCTTTGTCGATTTGACGCGCCAGATCCAGGCCGAAGACGCGCGACATCAGGAACGCGGCGAGCTGATGCAGCTGCGTGATCGATACGAACGGCTGCAAAAACAATTCGACCGGCTCAAGGACAGCTACTTCGACCTGTACCACAACGCGCCGGTCATGTATTTCAGCCTCGACGACGCCGGGCAATTTGTCACGTTCAACGACACGCTCTTGCGGACCTTGGGCTATCGTCGCGAAGAACTGCTCGGTCGAAAATACGCCGACATCGTCGTCCCCGGCAGCGAGAACCAGGCAGCGTTTCAACACCCCTCCGACAAGGAAGTGGAATGGGAAACGCAATGGCGGCGCCGCGACGGCCAAGCCGTGGATATTTGGCTGCGGGCCGTCGCCGTTTTCGACGAACAGGGCCGCTTTGTGCGTTGGCGCAGCAGCGCCCTGGACTTCACCGAGCGCAATCGCCTGGCCAAGGAACTACGCGCCCAGGCCGAAGAGATGCAGCGGACCAATGCCCGCTTGCGCCACATCAACAGCGAACTCGAGGATTTCACGCACGTCGTCTCCCACGATCTGAAGGAGCCGTTGCGCACCCTCCAGGCGTACAGCCATCTGCTCGCCGAGGATTTCTCCTCGCAACTGAGCACCGACGGCTTTCAATACGTCAATCACCTGCTTCAGGCCAGCCGCCGCCTCGGACAGCTGATCGACAACCTGCTGACCCTCAGTCAGGCGGGCCGCACCTCCCGGCCGCCAACGGCTTTCGACCTCATTGAAGTGGTGGCCACCGTGCGCCGCGATCTCGTGGATCTCATCCAGCGCAAGGAGGCCACGGTCCTGACCGCCGGACCGTTGCCCCGGGTCTTCGGCGATCCGCAGCGGATCACGCAGTTGTTGACCAATTTGGTTGCCAATGGCCTGAAGTACAACAAAAGTGCCTCGCCGGAGGTCGTCATCGGCCAAGCAAGTCAGGGGAGCAATGACCGCCAGGTCGTCATTTTCGTACGGGACAACGGCATCGGCATCGATCCCCGCGACCACGACAAGATCTTCGAACTGTTTCGGCGGGTCCATCACTCAGGAGACTATGAAGGCACCGGCGCCGGCTTGGCGATCTGCAAGAAGATCGTGGAAGCGCATGGCGGCCGCATCTGGGTGGAATCGCAAGTCGGAAAAGGAGCAACGTTCTACTTCACCCTGCCGCGGCCGACCGCTGCCTGGCCCCAGAAAACTGCCCCCGGACCGCCCAAACCACCCGCCGCCCCAAGGCAGCGCGACGAGGTTCGCGGCAAACACGTCCTACTGGTGGAAGATGTGCCGGAGATCGGCCAATTGGTCCAACGGATCGGACAACGCTCCGGCATCAATGTCACCTGGTTTGCCACGGCTGAGCAAGCCTGGGATTGGCTCCAGGACGCTCACCCCGATTTCCTCCTGCTTGACATCAACCTGCCCGGCATGAACGGTCTCGAACTGTGCCGCCGCATTCGCCAGGAACTCCGCCGCGACACCCCGATCGCCATCTTTTCCCAAGAGCAATCTGCCGAGGCGCAGAATCGTTTGCGCGAGTACGGGGCCAACTACTTCCTGTCCAAAGACCTGCTGGCCCAACCGCCCGTGATCTGGCAACGCAAGCTCGATGAATTGTTGGCCAAGGCGACCGAACCCGCCGCCCACCCATGACGCCCCGCTCTCCCCCGGTGCGGCGCCGACGCACTTCCCAACCGCACCGCGCATCCCTACACCAGCACCATGACCTACGACGAGGCGCTGCGCTGGTGGTTCGGCCGCGTTAACTACGAAGTGCAGCCGCCGCTGCCCAGCGATTTGAAACTCGACCGCATGCGCGCCGTGTTGGCACGACTCGGCAATCCGCAAAGCGCCTATCCGATCGTCCACGTCGCCGGCAGCAAAGGAAAAGGGTCCACGGCCGCGATGCTGGCCGCCATGCTACAGGCCTCCGGCCGACGCGTCGGGCTTTTTACCTCGCCGCACTTGCAAGCCGTCGAAGAGCGCGTCCAGGTGGATAGCGCCCCCATCGACCACCACAGCCTGGCCCAGTTGCTCACCGAAGTCCGTCGCGCGGCCGAAGGGCGTGCGCCGGGCGAAGCGACTTCGCTCGACGAGTCGTTGACGTTCTTCGAAATTGCCACCGCGGTCGGTATGCTCCACTTTGCCCGGCAAAGCGTGGACCTGGCGGTCATCGAGGTCGGCCTGGGAGGACGGTTCGACTCCACGAACGTCTGCGAGCCGGCCGTGGCCGTCATCACCAGCATCAGCTTCGACCACACGCAGCAACTGGGCAACACCCTCGCCAGCATTGCTTTCGAAAAAGCCGGGATCATCAAGCCGGGCCGACCCGTGGTCAGCGGCGTGGTTCATCCCGAAGCGGGCGAGGTCATTCGCGCTGCCAGCCGGGAACGAAACGCTCCGCTCCGCGAGCGCGGTGTCGATTTCGATTTCGATCACGAACCGGCCCGAATCAACGGCACGGAACAACGTTGGCCGAAGGTGCGGGTGCGCACCTGGCATGGCCAGGGGCCGTGGCGCGAAGTGCGCTTGATCGGCGCGCACCAAGCCGCCAACGCCGCCGTCGCCGTGGCGACTGTGCACATCCTCCGCGAGCAAGGAATGCAAGTGGCAGAAGAGGCGCTGACCTTGGGGCTGGCTCGCGTTCGCTGGCCGGCGCGCCTGGAGGTCGTCGGGCGCCGGCCCTTGCTGGTGCTTGATTGTGCCCACAACGTGGCCTCCGCCGAGGCCCTTGCGGGCGCGTTGCTGGAGTCGTTCCCGCTCGCGGGCCGCGGTCGGCGTGCCCTCATCTTCGCCGGCAATCGAGACAAAGATCTCAGGGGCATGTTGGCCGTCCTCGCTCCATTGTTCGACCGGATTTATCTGACGCGTTTCGGCACGAATCCCCGCTGTTTGCCTCCCGACCAGCTCAGCGAACTCGTGCCCCCTTCGGCGCGGCAGCGCTCGCGCGTCTGCGCGACGGCTGCCCAAGCCTTGGCCGCGGCACAAACCGACGCCGGGCCGGACGATCTCATCTGCGCCGCGGGGTCGGTGTTCCTGGCCGGCGAATTACGTGCCTTGTTGGTAGCCTGACCATGCCCCCGAGCCACGTCCGCATCGGTTTTCTTGGGGCCGGGAAAATGGCCACGGCGTTGGCCAAAGCTTGGTTGGCCACCGGCCACGCCTCCCCCGAGCACCTCGCTGCCAGCGACCCACTCGAGCAAGCACGGGCCGCCTTTGCCGCCGGCACCGGCGCCTTCGTCGCGGCCGACAACAGCGAAGTCGTCGCCCGCAGCGACCTGGTCGTCTTGGCCGTCAAACCGCAAACCATGCCCGCCCTGCTCGCGGAAATCCGCGACGCCGTCACGCTGCGGCACCTGGTTGTCTCCGTCGCCGCAGGCATCACGCTCCAGCAACTGGCCGACGGCCTCGGCCGCGACCGCCGCCTGGTTCGAGTCATGCCCAATACGCCGTGTCTGGTGGGGGCCAGCGCCTCGGCCTTTGCCGCCGCACCGACAGCCGAGGCTGCCGACGTGGCCCTCGTCGACCAACTCTTCGCCAGTGTCGGCACCGTCGTCGCTTTGCCCGAAAAACTGCTCGATGCGGTCACGGGTCTCAGCGGCAGCGGACCGGCCTATGTCGCTGTCGTCATCGAGGCCCTGAGCGACGGCGGAGTCCGCGTCGGCTTGCCGCGCGACGTCGCCAACCTGCTCGCCATCCAAACCGTGCTGGGGACGGCAAAAATGTTGCGCGAAACCGGTATGCATCCCGGCCTGCTCAAGGACATGGTTGCCAGTCCCGGCGGCACCACCATCGCCGGACTCCATGCCTTGGAACGACGCGGCCTTCGCGCCGCACTCATGGATGCCGTTGAGGCAGCCACCCAGCGCGCGATAGAATTGGGACGTTGACACGGCGCCGGCTCCCGGCCGATGAAGAGGGTCTCATGGCTTCGGCGGAAACGGAACGCATCCTCATCCTCGACTTCGGCTCGCAGTACGCCCAACTGATCGCCCGCCGCGTCCGCGAGCACCATGTCTTCTGCCAACTCGTTCGTCACGACCTCGCGGCCGACCGTATTCGCGAGCTGGCCCCGCGCGGCTTGATCCTTTCCGGCGGCCCGGCCAGCGTCTATCAACCCGGGGCGCCGCGCTGCGATCCGCGGATTTTCGACCTGGGCATTCCCGTTCTTGGCATCTGCTACGGCATGCAACTGGCCTGTCAGCTTTTGGGCAGCACGGTCAAGCCCGGCGCCAGCCGCGAATACGGCCGGGCCGAGTGCAAAATCGCCCAAAGCGACGGTCTCTTTACCGGCGTGCCCGAAGACATCATCGTGTGGATGAGCCACGGTGATCAAGTCGACGTCATCGACCAGAATTGGATCCCGCTCGCCTCTACCGCCACCTGTCCCGTGGCGGCCGTCAAACACCGCCGTCGGCCTCTCTTCGGTCTGCAATTCCACCCCGAAGTTTCACACACCCCCTGCGGCAGCCAGATCCTGCGTAACTTCCTGTACCGCATCTGCGGCTGCACGGGCCAGTGGAAGTTGTCCTCGTTTCTGGAACAAACCGTCGTCGACCTGCGCCGCCGCATCGGTCCCCATCGCGTCATCTGCGGGTTGTCCGGCGGTGTCGATTCCTCCGTGTGTGCCGCGCTGCTCATCCGGGCGATTGGACCGCGCGTGGCCTGTATTTTTGTCGACAACGGCCTGCTGCGGAAAGGCGAACGCGAAGCAGTCCAGAATACTTTCCAAGGACACTTCCAAGCCGACTTGCACGTCGTCGACGCCCGCGAGCGGTTTCTTTCCGCACTAGCCGACGTTGTCGACCCGCAAGAAAAGCGGCGCATTATCGGCCATGTCTTCATCGACGTTTTTAAGGACGAGGCCCGCCGCATTGAGAACGTCAAATTCCTGGCCCAAGGGACGCTGTACCCCGATGTGATCGAAAGCGGTGCGGCGGCGGACGGACCCGCAGCGACCATCAAAACGCACCACAACGTCGGCGGTCTGCCCAAGGAACTTGGCTTCGAGTTGGTTGAACCTCTCAAAGACCTTTTCAAGGATGAGGTTCGCCGCCTCGGACTGGAACTTGGATTGCCCGAAGCGCTTGTGTGGCGTCATCCTTTCCCTGGTCCCGGGCTGGCGGTCCGTTGTCTCGGCCCCGTTACCCCGGCTCGGCTCGAAATCCTGCGCCAGGCCGACGCCATCGTCCTGGAGGAACTCAAACAAAGCGGATGGTACCGCAAGACGGCACAAGCCTTCGCCGTGCTCTTGCCCGTGCAATCCGTCGGCGTCATGGGCGATGGCCGCACCTATGAAAACGTCTGTGCCATCCGGGCCGTCCAAACCGATGACTTCATGACCGCCGACTGGGCTCACCTTCCCTACGACCTGCTGGCTAAGATTTCGACCAGAATCATCAACCAGGTCAAAGGAGTCAATCGGGTCGTTTACGACATTAGCAGCAAGCCGCCGGCCACGATTGAGTGGGAATGACCATCGCCCTGCCTCCCCGCCTTACGACTTCCGGCATTGCAATATACCGTGAGCTTTCGGTGCGTCGCGCGATGCCGATCCTGCTCACGGCCAAGGTTCAGAAATGTACTCCAGTGCCCACGAAGGCACGATGTCCGCCTCCCTCGATTGAAAATCGTGGCAACGCGGCCGGTTGCCAGCTGCATGATGCACCGTTTGGACGGCAACTTTCCTTCCTATAAGGCCATTGTCACTGGAACGGGCTCCGTGGCATCTTATGATAGGGTCGATACTGGCCGACGGACGGGTCTTTGCCGCGCTTTTCTAGCTGTCGTC
Organism: Gemmataceae bacterium; assembly: GCA_025056835.1. Lineage (GTDB taxonomy): Bacteria > Planctomycetota > Planctomycetia > Gemmatales > Gemmataceae > JANWVS01. The sequence goes on from JANWVS010000021.1 coordinate 9,939, forward strand.
ATCCAAAGACTCGTTCACAAGAGGATCCTGGCCGCTTGCCGAGTAATTGACAGTCGACTATCATGCCGCTAAGTTCGAGAGAATTCATGGCGCCGAGCCGCGGACCCGGCTGCGAGATGGGAGTCTCCACGATGTTTGTTGGCGCACTGGTAGTCGTTGGGTGGGTAACCTGTGGGGTAACGGCCCCGGCGCAGACATCCGACGCCGAGCGCTTGGCCTTGAGCCTGACCAAATGGCTGAAGGCCAAAGAGGCGTGCGGCGGCAATTACGCATACAAAGTCGTGCGTTCCAGCTTCACCGGTTATCAATCGGTGACAACGGTCGTTGTGAAGGCGAACCAGGTCGTCGAGCGGCGCTTGGAGACGGCTACGCCCACGAAACCGGGAGAGTCGGCACCGCTCAAAGTGCAATGGATGGAAAGGGGCAAAGACATCGGCACCCACAAGGACGCAGCCGAGCCGCGGACCCTCGACGAACTTTATGCGCTGGCGAAAAAGATTGTCGAAGCGGAGGTCCCGGCCGACCATGTGCGGCGTTTGGGTTTCGATAAGGACGGTTTGCTTCAATATTGCTTCTTGCAGAACACCCGCATTCAGGACGATGCTCCGCAGGCGGGTGTAGCCAGCATTCAACTGATGCTGGGAAAGAAGTAAGGCAGCGGCACTTTTTATTATCAAGGCCCTCGGCAGCAATCATAAAGCTACCGATGGCCGCGGTGCCGAGGAAGGAACCTGCAACTCAGCGCTGCGGATGCCGTGTCTGGCAGCCGCAAGCGAGAACGGCTTGGCGACGTCCGGAACCGAGCGGATGCCGTTCGCGGTGTCTCGTGCCGGCGCGGCCGCAGCGCTTGGCTTGACGATGAAAGTGCGGCCGTTCCCTTCGCGCTGTCCAGGGAACTTCCGCTTGATTTTTGTCAAAATCGACTTGCCGTCCCGTGGCATGGTCGTGATGATGGTATCAGGCGTGGATCAAGTTTCAGGTTTCACCCTATCTTCCCAGGAGGACTTCGATGCACACCGCAGGATGGAAAAGATGGAGTGCGCGCGGACCCGTGTTGGCGGCGCTGGCCATGGCGTGGCTTGCGTCGCCGTTGGCTGCGCAACGGGCTGCGGCGCAGAACGTCGAGCAGGGGAAATATCTGACCGAGGCGTCGGCGGCGCTTATCAAGCTCGTCAATGCCTCGAACAAGCAAGGCTTCAAGCTCCCCGACAATACTTTCTCGGTCGGCGGCGGTTGGATCAATCAAAGCCAAACGAATTGGGTTGCGTTGTTCACCGTCGAGTTGCAGGCCGGCAAGACTTATCGCTTTCTTGCCGCGGGCGACGCCGATGCCAAAGACGTCGACCTGCAAGTGTTAGATGCTGCGGGCAAAACGGTTGCCAACGATTCAGGAACCGAGGCCGATGCCATTGTCGATTACCGGCCGACGGCGACGGGCCGCTATACGGTTCGCATTCGCCTGT
>JANWVS010000220.1 GCA_025056835.1 Gemmataceae bacterium
TAAGGATTTGATGATCGAAACGAGCCCTGGCCCCAAGCTGCCCGTTGGCTTGGACCCCGCTGCGGACAAGGCCGGCGTCGATCGCATCATCGATCAATGGGCTGATGACAAATTCCGCAACGAGCAGATCGACGGCGTACTTGTGCTGTTGGTGGAAAACGATGCCGTGAAGAAAATTCGCGTCCGCGTCGGCCCCAATACCGCGAAGTCGGGGATGTTTACCAAGGCCCACGTTGACGAGCTCGTCGGCCGGATCCAGAAGCACTTGAAGACGAACGACCGAGACGGCGCCCTGCACGCGATCACGTCGTACGTGGCGGAAACGATGCAGCGCCACTCCCAACCCGCGGGCTTGCCGCCGCCACCCGTGGGCCGCGGCGCGCCACCGCAGGCCCAGCCTCCTGCCGTTCCGCAGCGCGAGGTGGAGGCCAATCCGGTCGTCGTGTGGCTCCTGATCGGCCTCGGCATCCTCATCGCCGTATGGATCATCTCGGCGGTCATCCGCGGTCTCCGAACCATGAGCGGCGGCTACGGGCCTGGTTATGGAGCCGGTTACGGACCCGGTTACAGCGGCGGTCCTGCACCCAGTGGCGGCGGCGGCTTCCTCACCGGTTTCCTTGGCGGCTTGTTCGGCGCCGCGGCCGGCATGTGGGCTTACAATCATTTCTTCGGCGGCGGCACGCCGTCGGCCTTCGGCAGTGATCACGGCCGTGGCCAAGACGGCGGCTTCAGCGGCGGCGCCGTGGCTGGACCGTCTGATGTCGGCGCCGGCGACCCGATCGGCGGCGGCGGCGATTGGGGAAAGCACGCCGATGCTGCCGGCGGGGGCGAGGACTGGGGAGCCGGTCATGGCGATTGGGGCGGCGGTGGCATGGGCGGAGGCGATTGGGGTGGCGGAGGCGGCGACTGGGGTGGCGGCGGTGGTGATATCGGCGGCGGCGGAGGCGACTGGTAAAAGGTCCACGGTTTTCAGCACCGCTGGACTTTGAACGGCAGACCGGCGCCCCGCGTCGGTCACCGCACCGGCGCCACGCTGACGTTGGTCAAGGAGAAGGAAACCAGCCTGCGCCGTGCCGGGGGTCCTCAGGGCGAGCCGGCATGCGGCCGGTCGTGGCGGCGTAGCGGGACCACGATGGCTGTCGTAGCCAGCTTGACGGCTGCGAGTCGGGCCGTCTACAATACGCCCATTGGGTCATGCGGACGTGGCATGACGGGCTAGAAGGCCCGTTGACGATGGGATGATTGCCGGTCGTCACGCGGGCGGGTCCTAGCGAAAGGAGGTGGTCCAGTGTGTAGTGGCAATCAGGTGCGGCTCGCCTAGGGCGGCCGACGGGCTGCCGTCGGCGCAGCCGCGAAACGTAGGGCGTCGCTGCCTTCCATCGGGCCGCGACGCCCCTTTTTTTTAACGACTTGGTGTCAAGGCTGTTGGAAACGCTTGTCGTCGACCGGCGCGATCCGCCGCCATTGGGAAATCGTCGATTCTCCGAGCAACTGTCCGTTGCGGTCGACTTTGAGTTTCGAAAAGATCTTGCGACCGTCTTGGTCCTGATACCCGTCGAAGTAGACTTCATCGAGGGCATCTTTCCAACCATCGAACTCATTCTTGACGGTGACCTCCAGCTTGACGAGCAAGCCGGAGTCTTTGTTGAAATAAAGTCGGATGGGCGGCCGGCCCTTGCGATCAACTTGCACGCCGACGGCTTCGCCGGCCCCGACTTTTTTCGGCGGAATCGTCTTGAGCTGGAATTCCTTATCTCTGAGCAACGGGTGAAGGGTCATCACCCATAATTGATAGGCCTCGGTTTTCACGTAATCGAGCTTGTCGCCCTCAATCTCTTGCCGCATGCCGAGGGCCGCTTCAAAAGCTTTGACACCGTCGGTGCCGATCGTCACGGCAATCTGTTGCCCCATGATGTCCATTTTGAGATCAATGCGATATTTATTGGGGGCCATGAAGAGCCAATCGGAATCGTACTCTATTTTTTGCCCCATGAAGACGAGGACGCCTTTGTCTTTCCAAGTTTCGGCGTGCGGTTTGTCGCTGTCCTTGTCAAGCCCCGCCGCCTTGACGGCTTTCAGAATGATTGCTTCGGCTTGCTTGGCATCGTCGCCGCCGCGCACCACGAGGGCAATGCCGACCAACGCCAAAGCAAACATCACCCGTTTCAGGGATCGCATGATGATCTCTCCCTCCTGAGGATAGTTGTGGACAAAGGCTCGTTGGTGACTCAACGTAGGGGATGATTTGGCGATTGCAAGATCGGTTCAGCCGCCGGCCCCGTCCGGGAGCTGCCGCGCGGCACCGCGATCACGACGCGCCCGCGGACGATACTCGTTGCCGCGATGCCGTGACTCGGCCGACCAATCGCGCGGCGACGTGCGACTTCGAGGGGCTGGTGCTCGGTGCCGTCTCGAGCGCGTAACTCACCAGTCCGTCCTGTTTTCGCAACTCGAGGACGAACGCAGCTTCTCGGCCTCGCGGCGGCCCCCACCAACAGGTTCAAAGCGCAGCCGCGACCATCAGCACCAGAACCGAGCTGACATCAGGGTGGGTGAAGGGACTCGAACCCTCGACATTCAGATCCACAGTCTGACGCTCTAACCAGCTGAGCTACACCCACCATGCCGGGAGTCCTAGCACGTAGTTTAGCCGTTGCCGCACGCGCGGGCAAGGCGGGTCGCCAGAGATCGGCAGGCTCTCGGGGCCGTTCGATGGCGGTGCAAGTCGTGATTTTGCAGCGTGCCGGGCCGGTGTCCGACCGACACCAACGGACCGAAGGCGCGCCAGGGAACAGCCCTGAGAGATCGGTTGCCGCGGGGTGACTCGACCTAAGCTTAGCTCGACGGCTACCGCTCTCAACGTCGCAACGACGCGCTTCGGCCTGCGTAATTCGTCGTGCTGCTTTGTCCTTTGCTGCGGCCCGGTGTTGCTGGGTCCCGCGCCTCGTGCGGTCCCTTCCGCAAACGGCGCCAAGCCAACCAACGAAAGATTCGGCGTTGCTCCCGTCGTGTTTCACGCCACAACATGTCTTGCAGCAGCAGGCGTGCAGCGCCGCGATCCATGTGCCGTCGCCGCCAGTGGGTGAACACCGCGGCTGCGACGACCGCGCCGAGCACAACGATCCAGATCAAGGCGATCAACCGGTGCAGGCGCACGGGCAAGACGTAGGGCGTCCACCGTTGCTGTACCAGCCACCACAACAGTTGGCCCGCCAACGCCCCGATCGGCAGAACGACTGCGAAACGAGCGATTTCGGCAGGTGTGAGCGAACGGCTGTCGCGCGGGAGCGACTCGGGAATCTCCTCCTGCCGGCGCCGACCCCGCGGCAGTGTCGGCAACCGGAGCCGCCACCGGGGTTCGGGGGGCACAATCGCGACGGCGAGGCTCAACAGTCGATAGTGGCCAGCCAGGTACGCCAACAATCCCATGGCGAGGGTCAGGTCGCGCGGATGCAGCAGCGGCCGATGCTCATCGAAGGCGAACGTTTGCAGCAGCACCAGACGATTAGCTGCTTGCCCCACCCCGAGCACCAGCAACATGAAAATGGGGGCCGCGCGAACCTGGGCCGCCAGCCCGACACCGCCCACGAACACTACCAGCACGCCGCTCAAAAACGAGGCGGCGCCTTGGTCCAGTTGGGCGAAGAAGACCAACACCAGACCGACGGCCGCCAGAATCTGGTAGTGAACGCGGCCAATGCCAACCGGGGGACGATCCGTCGCAGTCATCGCACGCTTCTCTGCCAGCCGCGGAGCTTGTGCAAACGGTTGAGAATTAACGAGACCGCCTGACGTTCCGGAGCAGCCACGACATTGACGCCCATGGGACCAAAAATCGCCCGCACCTGCTCGAACGCCATCTGAAGACGCCGTGTGTGCGCCAGTGCCAGCGCGCTTTGCAGCGAAGTCGGCGCCGGACGGACGGCCGCCTTGCGGTCGGGCAAGGGGACGCCGCTCGGCCAAGAACAAATGATTTGCACTTGGTGATGCCGGGCCAAGGCGACACGCACCGCTTTCGCCAGCGGGTCGATCGCGCTGCCGCCTTCCAACAAATCGAGGAGCAAAACGAACAGCTCGTTTTCTTTGCCGCGGACCACCGCATCGAGCAAAGCCCGGGCGAAGTGGGCAAATTTCGTCGGGGCGGCAAAGCGGTAGCGCCCCTGTTCGTCGAACCACGGCAGCGGCACCGCCACCTGGTGTTCCGCCAGGAAGCGTTGCACGAATTGACTGCACGCGACATCGTCCTCCAGCAGCCAGCCCAGACCCGCCGGCCCCAGATCGTAGCGCACCGCCAAAACCGCAGCGACTCGCTTCCGCAAGCGATACATGCGATGCCGGGCCGGAACAAAGCGAAAGAATCGGCCGCGGTGGAGGCCCAGCGGACTTTCCCGCAGCCAACGTCGCAGTGCGTACCACGCTCGCCTCAGCGGCGCCGCCGGCGGATGGTCGGCGCGCGGTATCGTGTAAGCCGGCTGCGGCGACCACCAAGGCAGCCACCAAGGAAAAGCATTGACATCGCGCTCGAGCAGTTCCGGCGCCGTGTCTTGTAACAGACCGTGGGCCAGCGGCACCAAGCGGTCGAGCGGCGCCGATTCCGTCGTCGGCGGCAGATCGGCAACGTCCGCCAGGTGCTGGAGCAGAGCGACGACGTGGCGCCGACCGCGGTTGGGCCGCACCGTCTGTCGTATCCTGTGCTCATCCACCAAACAAAGTCCGGTGAGGTCGCGGAACTCGGCGTTGGCGTGAACCACGGC
>JANWVS010000221.1 GCA_025056835.1 Gemmataceae bacterium
ATCGGTTTGGCAGCGTCGATGGGATTGGCGGCGGCGGTGCCCCAAAGTTTGATCTGTTTATCGGCACCAAAGGTAACCAGCTTACCGCCATCGCCGCTGAAACTTAGGCCGAGGACGGGACCATCGTGCGCGGCCAGACTTTTGATTTCTTTGCCGTCGGTTGCGTTCCACCACTTGACGGCCTTATCGTCGCCGCATGTGACGACTTCTCCCTTGGGAGAAAATAGTGCTTGGCGCACGGGACCGCCGTGGTGCCGGCTCCAGATCAGGGCCGACGTCCATAAGCGCGCGATCTTGTCAGCACTTACAGTGACGACCCGTTTGGCGTCAAGTAGAGACACACCGAGGACCGGACCGTCGTGGGCCAGCAACTCAAGCAATCGGCCGTCCAATTCGTAAACACGGGCGAATTTGTCGGCGCCGCCGACGACCAGCCGGCTTCCGTCGGGTGCCAGACCCAGCCCCTTGACCTCTGTCGGGCTGACGATCGTGGCCAGTTCCTTGCCATCGACGAGGTTCCAGACCTTAATGATCTTGTCAGCAGCGGCGGCGACGCGCATGCCGTCTTTGCTCAGCGCGAAAGCAGCGATGGGGCCGACGTGGGTCAAAACGGTCTTGGGTTTGGCGTCGGCGATCGTCCATACTTGGATCGTCTTGTCTGCACCGCTGGAAATGAGCAAGTCGCCCTTGGGCGACACTGCCAGCCCCGTGACGGCCCCCTTGTGGCCGGCAAAGGTCTTGTCCTCCTTGCCATCGATCGTCTTGTGCATCTTGATCGTGCCGTCGGCGAGACCGGCAACGACGAACTGACTATCCGGCGTCACGGTTGCGGCGTGAATTACCGTCGCGTACGTCAGCTTTTGCAACACCTTGGCGTCGGCCGAGGCCCAAAGGTGCAGGGTCTTGTCGGCGGAGGCTCCCACGACATACTTGCCGTCGCTTGAATGGGCGACGGCGGTTATGGTCAGGGTGGGACCGACGAAGTTGCGTTCGTTGGTTGCGTTGGCAAGGTTCCAAAGGCGCACGACTTTGTCTTGGCCGCCGGTGAGGATCTTGCTCCCATCAGGGCTCACTGCAAGGCAGACAACCTGATCGGGATGCACCATGGCTTTCGGACCAGTCAGCGGTAGTTGCCAGAGCTTGACGGCGCCGTCTTCGCCTGCGGAGAGGAGCAGCGTGCCGGCCGGGTTAAGCGCCAGCGAGGTGACGGGACCGGCATGGCCCACGAGAATGTCGGATTCCTTTCCCGTCGCCTGATTCCAGATGCGGATGGTAGCGTCGGCGCTTCCGGAAATTACGATCTGGCCATTGGCACTGGCCGTTAAGGCGGTGATGGGAGCCGTGTGCCCTGCGAATTGCTTCTCGATCATCGAATTGGACGTGTTCCAAATACGCACGATCTTGTCGTCGCCCCCGGTGTAAAGTTTTTTGCCGTCGGCAGCGGGAACGGCGAGCGCCACGGAATCAGGATGGGTGAAAGTCCGGGTGGAGACATGGGGTACGATCCAGAATCTCGCCTGGCCGTCGACGCCAGCCGTCATGATCTGCGTGCTGGAAGGATGAAATTGCACGGCCGTGACTGGCCCTCCGTGGGCAAGAAAGCTGCCCAGCGGTTGGTTATTGGCATTGTTCCACAGCCAGACCCGCCGATCGGCACCCGCGGCCGCCAGGAAAGCGTTGTTCGGGCTGATTGCCAGGGCGTTCAGCTCCGCCGTCGCCCCGGTTAGCGTCCGTGTCTCCTTGCCCGCGATGGCAGTTTGGCGAATAATCTTGTCTTGGCCGGCCGCGAGGAGGCTGGTCCCGTCGGGCGTGAGCACAGCCGTCGTGAATGGAGTCGGCTGGGTAACGGCAATCGGTTTGCTCGGCGTCAGCGGTAGTTGCCAAATGCGGAGGTAGCCGTCGTCGCCCGTCGAAAAAGCTTGGGCGGAGTTGGTGCTGAATTGCACGGCGGAAGCGGCGGCGCCGTGGGCGGTGATTGTTCCCAGGAGTTGACCGTTGGCGACATTGAAGAAACGCAACGTCTTGTCGGCGCCGCACGTGGCCAAGTTTTGACCGTTCGGGCTGAACGCCACGCCGGTCACCGGGCCAGTGTGTCCTTCGAGCTTGAACAGTTCCTTTCCGTCCGCAGCGTTCACGAGTTTCACTTGGCCGTCCTTGCTGCCGAAGGCGAGCTTCGAGCCATCAGGGCTAAGTGCGATGGCTTGAACTGAATCGGGTGCCGGAACAACGCGGCTCGGAGCTACAAGGGGCACGTCCCAGAGCTTGAGCGTATTATCGATACTGCCCGAGGCGAGAAACTGGCCATCGGGGCTGACAGCCACGCACAACACCATCTTCTGGTGGCCGTTGGGACCGCCGTAGACCTTGACTTCCTTGCCTGTGCCGACGTCCCACAGCTTGATCGTGTTGTCGAAACTGCCGGTGACGAGATATTTTCCGTCCGGCGTAAAGGCTACGCTGTAAACCGGTTCGGTGTGTCCTTTGAAGGTGGCCACGATGTGGGTCTCGGACTTGGTCTGCCCGGCAAGGGGCAGGATGGCGAACGCCGCGACGATGCTGAGCCATGTCGTGGACAAGGTTAGTGTGCGAAACATGCAAGGAACCTCCGTGAGGCGTGAACAGGCGGGATCGTCTGCGAACGCGGAGTTTCAGGCGGGATGCACTCGATACGTTGTCAGTTTCGCAATCCAACGCCGAAACGGCAACCACGCCGCCCAAGGGATCATCGCAGAGCACCAGAACTTGCTACGATGGACTAAGATCGGAACCGACCATGACCACGATGGCTGACCCCGCACCGCATGTTCAACCATCGCTTCCTTCCCGATCTCGGCGATTGCTCAAGTTTTTCGGGTGGGCAGCGATCTTCGGTCTCGCATACACCCAGGCGCCGCTGTATTATTCCAATCAAAATCAGTACTTTCTCCACGGCTTGGCCCAAGCTGGGCATGGTTTCTTGGCTGAGGACTGGCTCGCCAACACGCGCGATCCCACTCCGCTCTTCTCCCTCATGGTTCAAGTTGTCGCCACGTGGTTCGACGAGCGCGTCTTTTACGCCCTTTATTTGCTGATCCTCGGGGCTTATTTCCAGGCAATGCTCGGCATCGCCGCCCGCGTCTTCCCGCCGCTGGCGTACGGCCTGCCGAAACTCCTACTGGCGACCGCGCTGATCCTTGTCCATTCGGGGATGGTTCGACTCATTTCAGCTCGGTTGACCGGCGTTGATTACCCATGGTACTTCCAGGCCGGCGTCGCCGGGCAGTACCTGTTGGGCTTCGGCCTGCAACCGTCGGCTTGCGGAGTGTTGTTGGTCGTATCGCTTTGGGCCTACCTCGGTGGCCGTCCGGGCCAAGCCGTGGTGTGGGCCTGCGCGGCGGCTTGGCTGCACCCTACCTACCTGCTGGCTGCGGGGCTGCTCGTGCTGGGGTACCAACTCGACGAAGTACGGTCCGGCAAAACACGCGACGCTCTGCGTCACGGTCTTGGTGCCCTCGCTTTGGTATCGCCGATAGTCGTGTACAGTTTTGTGCGATTCCGGCCCGACTCACCCCAATCATTCGCCGAGTCGCAGTACCTACTGGCTCATTTTCGCATTCCACACCATACACAACCGCGGGTGTGGTGCGATACTATCGCCTTGGCCCAAATCGGCTGGATTGCCGCCGGCCTTGCTGTCGTTTGGCAACACCGCCTGTTGAACGTGACGGCGTTGGCGGCGGGTTTATCGCTGCTGCTATCGGTCGTGACGGTAATAAGCGGGAACGATACTCTGGCGCTGCTCTTCCCGTGGCGGACGTCGGCCTTGCTCGTGCCTCTAGCGACTACGTTGATCCTGGCGCGCCTAGCCGCGGGCGGCGCGGGATGGCTCACGTCTTTGTCGCACCGCGGTGCGTTGCTGTTGCGAATGATGGCAGTCGGCGTCGTTGCCGCGTGCGTCGCTGCGGGACTGTGCATCATGGTTCTTCGACTGGCCTTTCACACCAGTCCCGACGAAGCGGAGCTGTTGGCTTACGTTCGCGACCACAAGCGGCGCGGCGACGTGTATCTGTTGCCTGTGGAAGCGCCGAAAATCGCCGCTGCCCCGCGCGGCGTGCCGTCGCGGAACAAGAATTTCACGCCGCCGCCGCGCCGCGACGATAAAGGCCCCCATATTGCCGTCGACTTGCAGAGCTTTCGCCTTGCGACCGGGGCACCGATTTTCGTCGATTTCAAGTCGATTCCCTATTGGGACCGGGACGTACTCGAATGGAAACGCCGTCTGGATTGGGCGTTACGCCTTTACGCCAAGCAAGCCTGGGACGACGCCGACCTGGCGAAAGTGACCGATGAAGGAATCACGCACGTTGTTGTGCCCGCCAACCGCCCGCCGCCTCATCCGAAGCTGGACCTCATCTACCAGGACCGAGCGTATCACCTCTATGCGGTCCGGCGACAATCCGTGGCGACATTTTTTCTTGCACCTTCGACATGATCTGTCCTAGGTTGTAGGTAGCTCCCGCACTTGCAGCCTGGAGACCGCTCATGTCCCGTCGTACGTTGATGTTTTCTGTGTCGGTTCTGTTGATCACGGCTTGGAATGTGCAAGCACAAGGCATGCCGGCCAAAGCGCCGCAACCTGAACCGTTGCCGGCGCCGAAGACCAAGGCCACAATCGTGCTCAACGAGATGCCCGATTGGCCGCGGCCCGGCACCCGTGCTGTCTGGCAAGCGTATGGTGTTGACGCTCGCGGCCGACTGCTGCCCCGCGTC
>JANWVS010000222.1 GCA_025056835.1 Gemmataceae bacterium
GGTTCGGCGCGACTCAATAACCCGCGGCTGAAACTAACCGACAACGCGACCAACCAGGTGGGCAGCGTCTTTACGACCGCGCCGATCGATGTGACCGCGTTCGCGACCCGCTTCACGTTCCAGGTCACACCGCCCTCTTCTGGTCTGGCGCCGGCGGACGGGCTCACTTTCACCATCCAGCGCAGCGGGCCGACCGCCCTGGGCACCGGCGGCGGTGGTCTCGGCTACGCCGGCATCACTCCCAGTGTCGCCATCAAGTTCGACTTCTTCAGCAACGGCACCGAACCGACGGTCTCAACCGGCCGCTACACCAACGGTCAGCAACCGATCGGCCAGGGGGCAATCAACTTGCTTCCGGCCGGAATCGACTTCCGCAACGGCCACGTCTTCCAGGTCGATATGAACTATGATGGAACCACCCTGGAAGTCGCGATCCGTGATTTACAGACGCAACAAACGGCCACGCAAACTTACACCATCGACATTCCCGGGATCGTCGGCGACAATAGCGCCCACGTCGGCTTCACCGGCGCCACCGGCGGTTTGACTGCCTTGCAAGAGATCCTCACCTGGACCTACGCGGCCTTGGCGCCGGCGTCTCCCGTGCCGCCGTCCGGGCTGGGGGCCGTCCCGGTTTCGGCCGTGTCGGTCCAGCTCACCTGGACGGCCAATTCCACCAACCACCTCGGTTATCACCTGGATCGGGCCACGGATCCCGAGTTCACGCAACAACTCGTTCAGCAGACTTTGCCTGCCCAGCCGGCGACGTTTATCGACCGAGCCGTCGGACTTTTCCCGGGCGGAACCTATTACTATCGGCTGCGGGCCTTTAATTCAGCCGGCGTCTCCGACTATTCCAACATCGCCGAGGTCGCCATTCCCGTGGCTCCGCCCAGGCCCACGGATCAACGTGTCGATGACGTGACCGCCGATTCCATCTCTCTGAGTTGGCAGGACAACGCCGGCCACGACGCCGACGGTTATCGCATCTTGCGGGCCATCAATTTTGGCCTGTTTAGCCAGGTGGCCACTTTGCCGCCGACCTCGCGGACGCCGCCAAGCCGCTACGAATGGACCGACACCGGCCTTCCGCCGGGCGCTTTCGTGCAGTACCACATCATCGCTTTCAATGTCTCGGGCAACAACGACTTCGCCGGCGTCAGCGCCACCACGCTCACGGTCCCGCCCGGCGACGTGTTTGCCCTGGCCAGTTCCGGCGTCGTGGCATTGACCTGGTCGGCGCCGGCGGGCGCGGTGCGGTACCATGTGTATCGCGGCACTTCGCCCGGCCGCCAGGAAGCGACGCTGTTGGCCGCCGACCTCAATGCGCCGCGCTACATCGACACGGAGGTCGTGCCGGGCACGACCTACTACTACACCGTCACGGCCGTCAATGCCAATGCCGACCGCGATCCGCCGTTGCCGGCCCAGAGCGAGCCTTCCGACGAAGTCTCCGCCCTGGCTATCGACGGCTTGGCTGCTCCGGCCAGGATAACGGCCATCGCCCCGCGCAATCGCACGACCGCCTTGGTAAACCTGTCGTGGGTCGTGCCGTTTGGCGCGCGAAGTCACAACGTTTACCGTGCCACGGCTCCGAATGAGCGCGGCGAACTGTTGGTCTCCGGCGTCGAGGAGGGGCATTTCACCGATACGACGGTCATCTTCGGCCGCACTTATTACTACCGGGTCGCGGCGGTCGACGATGCCGGCGAAGGCCCGCTTTCCGCCCAGGTGGCGGTACAGCCTTTGCTCCAGGTGCGCATCAACTTCACCAGCCCGGACGGCGACGCGGCGGCAGGATACGTCAACGACACGGGAGATGCCTTCGGGCCCCGCGGCGGCGGGCTGATCTTTGGGTGGGATCGGGCTTCACCGGAGCGCGGCGTCGACCGCGATGCCGCCCACAGTCCCGACGAGCCGCGCGACAGCTTTCACGAGCTGCAAGGGACGGGATTCGCGGGGGACGTGTGGCGCTTGAACTTGCCCAACGGCGATTATCGCGTCCGGGTGGTGCTGGGCGATCCCTTGGACGGAGCCTCGGCTTATGCGGTGTTGGTGTCCAACGGCGGCAACGGCGGCATCAAAATCGCCGGCACAGCGACGGCCCTTCAGCCCTGGATCATCCGGACCGTTACCCTTCGGATCACGCGCGGCCAGCTGGTCCTTCGCAATGTATCCGCCAACGAGCCCGGGAAGGTCGCAGCCATCGAGATCACCGGGTTGCCGCCGACCTTAAGCGCTTTCGGACCCGACCGAGGCAACGTCGGCACCACCGTCACCATCCGCGGCACGAATTTCATCGGAACGACGGGGGTTTATTTCGGGGAGCGAGCAGCCGAATTCCGGATTGTCTCGGCCAAGGTGCTTCGGGCCGTGGTGCCGGTCGGCGCCTTAACGGGACGCATCACGGTCGCAACGCTCGGCGGCGAGGCGGTCAGTACGGCCGTCTTCACGCCGGCCCCGCGTATCGACACTGTCGTGCCGACCACGGGGGCCGTGGGCAGTCTCGTGACCGTCACCGGGGCGAATTTCACCGGCACGAAGGCCGTTACCTTGCGGGGGCGGAAGGCGGACTTCACGGTCGTTTCCGATACGCAGCTCACCTTCTTCGTGCCGGCCAAGGCCAAGAGCGGGCGCATCATCGTGACGACCGCGGCGGGGTCGGCGACCAGCGCCGTCGATTTTACGGTTGCTTAAGCCCGTTGCCGATCTGGCTTTCGATGAGCCGACGGCCCGTGGCGAGGGCATCGCCCAAGCGTGCCGGTTCCTTACCGCCGGCCTGGGCCATGTTCGGCCGGCCGCCGCCGCCGCCGCCCACCAGCTTGGCGACCTCGCCGACCAGTTTGCCGGCGTGGATGCCTTTCTGGACCAGGTCGTCGGTCGCCGCGGCAATCAGACCGACTTTGTCGTCCGCGACCCAGCCAACCAGAACCACGGCGCTGCCGGCCTTTTGCTTGATGCGATCGACCTGATTGCGAAGCTGCTCGTCCGGCCCGGCGGGCATTTCGCCAACGACGACATGGCTGCCCTGGATCTGCACGGCGCCGGCGAGGAGCTTGTCGGCAGCCCCGGTCAGGTCGGCGACTGCTCCCTTTTGAAGCTGCTTTTGCAGCTTCTTGACTTCCTCCTGAAGCGCCTCGACGCGGACCGGCAGGTCGTCGGCGCGGCATTTCAGCCGCGCGGCGAGATCGTCGATCAATCCAGCCAGGCGCTGGACCGTGGCAACGGCTTCCTTTCCCGTCACCGCCGTGACCCGTCGAATACCCTTGCCGACCAGTTCTTGGCTGATGATCTTGAAGAAACCCGCCTGACCGGTGTGGGACAGGTGCGTGCCGCCGCAGAATTCGATCGAATGTTCGGCGGTGGCCTCGGCGGGGGTGCGCGCACCAATCAACAGGACGCGCACCGGGTCGGGATATTTTTCGCCGAAAACGGCGCGGACCCCCGGCAGCTTCTTGGCTTCCTCGAGGGGCAGAACGACCGGCGTCACCGGCAGGTCGGCGTAGATTCGCTCGTTTACCAACCGTTCCACCTCCGCGATTTGCTCCGCCGACAAGGGGCTGTCGTGCGCGAAGTCGAAGCGGGTCTTGGTCGGATCAACCAGCGAACCTTTCTGCTCGACATGGTCGCCGAGCACGCGGCGCAGCGCCCAATTCAGCAAATGCGTGGCAGTGTGGTTGCGCATGGTATCGGCGCGGTTGGCGCCGACGTGCAATTCCGCCGCCTGGCCGATCTTGATGGTGCCTTCGTGGACACGGCCCAGGTGGAGCACCGACTCGCCTAGGCGTTGCGTATCGCGCACTTCGAACGAGCCGGTTTTGGTCCGGATCCACCCTCGATCGCCGACTTGGCCGCCCTGCTCGGCGTAGAAGTTCGTCTTGTTAAGGACCAGGGCCACTTCGTCGCCGGCGCCGAGGGTGCCGCCCGTGCCGACCAGTCCTTCCTTGACCCAGGCGAGGATCTTGCCCTTGGCGGTCAGCCCCTTGTATTTGTGGGCGTCATCGGTCGGCGGCAGTTCGCCTTGCACTGCCGTCACGGTATGTTTCTTTTGTCCTTCCTGGGAGCGCTTGCGGGCCTTGTCCATTTCCTGCTCATAGCCGGCGAGATCGACCGTCAGCCCCTCCTCGGCCGCCATCTGTTGCGTGATGTCGATATACAAGCCGGAAGTATCGTGCAGGCGGAAGGCGTCGGCGCCGGAGATGAGGTTCTGGCCTGATTGCCTGGCTCGCGCGGCAACCTCCTGGAAGAGCTTGATGCCGTGGTCGAGGGTGCGAATGAAAGCGCGTTCTTCGTCCTCGATTTGCGCTGCCACCTTGGCCGGGGCTTTGCGCAGCTCCGGAAAGGCCGCCCCCATGACGGCGACGACGTGCTCGACCAACTCGCACAAGAAAGGTCGCTTGGTGCCAAGGTATTGCCGACCATAGCGCTCGGCGCGGCGCAGGATGCGCTTCAACACGTAATTGCGTCCCTCGTTGCCCAGCGTCGCCCCATCGGTGAGGGCGAACGTCAGCGCGCGGATGTGATCGGCGACGACGCGGTAGGCCGTGTCCTTGAGGTCGTCGAGTCGGCCTGTGTACGGCGCCGCGCCGGTGACTTGCTGGATTGCCGCGAAAAGAGGGGCGAAAATGTCGGTGTCGTAATTGCTGGTCTTTCCCTGCAAGACTGCCGTGATCCGCTCAAAACCCATGCCGGTATCGACATGCTGGGCGGGCAGCGGCGTCAGGGATTGGTCGGGATTGCGATTGAACT
>JANWVS010000223.1 GCA_025056835.1 Gemmataceae bacterium
CCTCGGCCCTCAGCGAAAGCGCAGCCATCAGCCCCACGACAAGCGCAACGAGGCAGCGACGATAACCCAGCATGAACGATACCCCCACTTGGAAACGGCAACCGGGCGCAGCGGCCGTGGTTGGCAGGTCCAGTCCCCTTTGATCTTACCGGGTCGGTGCCGCCGCTGCCAGCGGAATGGGCCCGAAAAAATGCGCCGGCGCCAATTCGACATTCGCCGGGCCTGGCCACCAGCGGAGTTGCACCACCAAGGCCAGTCGGCGGCCGCGACGCCGATACTCACCGCTCGGGCCGCCGCCCGCCGCCGCCGGATCGCGCTCCATCAACCAGCCGCACCGACCGGCGACTGCTGCGACTGGGCCATGGCCTCGCGCCGCCGTCGTTTTTCTTCTTCCCCTTCGCGGAGAATCTCCTCCTTTTCCTCGACGACATCATCCTCCAGCACTGAGTTGTCGATGTAGATTTCTTCAGCCCGGTGATGATAGCGGGGGCCGAGCACATCAAGCACGGTCGGCTTAGTCGGCGGCCGATGGTAAGGGAAAAAGTAGCCTTCCACTTCGATGACCTGATTGCGGTATTCGGCACATTGCATCAGCAATTCGTGCAGTTGCTTCAAGCGATAATGGGGCACGCTGGCGAAGGTGTGATGCGGAAGGTGGTAGTCCTGCCCCATCGGAAACACCGCGAAGCGAATGAAAGGATGGACGAAAAAGACGCGGGTGTTGGTCAGCCAGCCGCGGTCGCCGTTGCCGTGCTGCACAATTTGCCGCAGCATCATGAAGAACGAAAACGACGTGAAGATCGGCACGATCCATAGCAGAACGTAGAACACCGGCGTCCACGGCGTCACATACCAGCTCAGCCACGCCAAGACCACGAACAGGGCCGTGATGTAGCTGACGCGCAACAACGTCATCGTTCGTGCCGAAATGACCGGGTGGATGCGAGTGTGATGGTAGTACCGCTCCGGCATCCAACCGAAAACAGCCAGCGCCGCCGCCCACAGAATCAGCGGTACGACGGCGAGGAGCACCGGCTGCTGCCAATACACCAAAGCGGCCAACACGGCGATCAGCGTCAGCAGGTAAACGATGCCGATCCGCGTCGGCAGCCGGCTTGGTTTGAACCCCTTTTTGACGTAAGGGTTCTTGTCGGTCGGCATGGCGTTGTAGGTAGCTCGGATGCGCATGAAGCGCACGAGGTTCACCGGCCAAAGGAGTTGCTTGGCCAGGGTGGAAAGGAACTGGCTGCGGCTGACGGGAAAGTTCAACCAATGGCCGCTGCTTTGCAGCTGCGAGACATCCGGATCGCGGTCCGGATCGTTGACAAACTGATGATGGGCGATGTGTTGCAGTCGATAGTGGTGGGTCGTGCTGTACATCGGAAACATGCAAAACAGGTCCGACGCCAGATCGTTCCACAGCCGATGGCGGAACAAGATGTGATGCGCCGCCTCGTGGGCCAATCCGGTCAGCTGGTGCTGGCCGGCGCCGACCAAGGTGATCGCCAACAACGTCACCGGAATGTTCCAGGCCCAATGCCAGCCCTGACTCGCCTGGACGTGGTAAAACCAGAGCGTCCCGCCGATCACGACGACAAAATAGAGATACGTCCGCGCCAGATACCACCAGTTGGTGACGTTGTCGGTTTGCCGTAAAAACTGGAGGGCTTCTTTGATTCGCGGATCCGACAACGATTCGCAGTTGGTCAACCTCGGTGCGGTCGCCACGACTTGTCCCTCTCGGCTGCGGCCACGCCGCCGCAAACGCCTGGCGCGGTCAGGATTGCGGCTTTCTCAGGCCTTTATTATAGCCGTCGGCGGCCCCCTCTCAACAACTCCGGCTGGGCCGACGGCCGACGGGCTGCGGCGTCCGCCGCAGGAAATTCTTGCACGACCGGCAGAATCCGCTATCATGGAACTGCGTCGGAACGCGTGTCCCGCGTCGATCGTTGTCCGGGGAGTGCCATGAACGAAAACACCTTGCCGGAAACCATCGTCATCACCAAGAGCCGGCCCAAGGAACGGACGCGCCGCCTGCCGCCGTACCATGTCATTCTCGAAAACGACGATTACCATTCCTTCGATTGGGTCGTGGACGTTTTGCGCCAAGCCCTCGGCTGCACCGAACAAAAAGCGATCGTCCTGGCGAGCGAAGCCCACTGTTCCGGTCGGGCCGTCGTTTGGACTGGAGCCAAGGAAGTCGCAGAATTGAAACAAGAGCAGATCCAGAGCTTCCACGAGATCCGGCCGGATGGACGCAAGCTCGGGCCGCTGGGCGTGACCATCGAACCGGCGGTCTGAAGATCGGCCTAAGCCGACGGGAAACGTCGTTTCCACGCCGCCGCGGTTTGTCGAGCCGATCGGCTCGCCGTGCCGACTCGGCGGCGCAATCCTTCGAAGCGGCTCAAGACACCCCTAGCGGAGACCTTCTCATGCCGATCGAACCTTTGGCCATTGGCGTGTGCAGCTGGTCGTTGCAAGTGACCAGCATTCTCGAACTGAAGGGCTTCATGGACCAACTGGGCATTACGGTCGTGCAAATTGCCTGCGGCGACCCGCATCATGCCTCGTGGATCGAGGGGGACGCCATGCCCCAGGCCGCGCTCCAGGCCGGGCTGCAAATGTCCGGCACCATGCTCGGCTTCCCGGGCGAAGACTACACGAGTCCCAAGCACATCGAACGCACCGGTGGTTTCGGCGACCCGGCCACGCGGGCAGAGCGCCTCGAACGCTTCCAGTGGGGCTTGGAACGCACCCTGGCCTTGGGCCTCAAAGACATCATGCTCCACGCCGGCTTTCTGCGCGAGCCGGGTCATCCCGATCGCAAGCCGTTTCTCGACACGCTGACCAAAGTCGCTCAGCTCGCCGCCGACAAGGGCATCACCGTCGCCTTCGAAACGGGTCAGGAAACAGCCAGCCTGCTCCGCCGCACCCTCGACGATCTGCAATGTCCCAACCTGAAGATCAATTTCGATCCCGCCAACATGATTCTCTACGACATGGGCGATCCGATCGAGGCGCTGGAGATCCTCGGCCCCGACATCCGCAGCGTCCACGTCAAAGATGCCATCCGCACCAAGGTCCCCGGCACCTGGGGCGACGAAGTACCGCTGGGTCAAGGCCAAGTGAACATCAAGAAGTTCGTGCAGACGTTGAAGAAGATCGGCTACCGCGGGCCGCTGTGCATCGAACGCGAAGTCGGCACGCAGCAACAACGCTTTGCCGACATCGCCCACGGCATTCGCGTCCTCCGGGAATGCTTGGCGGAATAAGTTGCCCAGCGCCGACGCTGATCGGCGTGGGTGCCGACGTTCGCCGCGCCGGCACGACGGGGCCGGCATCGCCCACGACAGACCGAGGCCGAACCGGTGGCGGCATGTTGGTTTGGTATGCCCAGGCGCCACGGCGTCGGCGCAGCGCGGTTGGCGGTCGCAACCGATGACACAACCAGCCTCCCTTACCGTCGACGGCGTTCGCCTGCGGCTCGTCGTGCAGCGCAAGCGCGTCCGCAACGTCAACGCCCGGCTGCGGCACGACACGCTGTTCGTCAGCGCCCCGCCGCACGTTCCCGAGGGGATCTTGACCGAGCTGGTCGCTGATCTGGCCCGGAAATTGGTGCGGCGCGTCCATGCCCGCACGGTCAATCGCGACGAAGACTGTCTGGCCCTGGTCCGGAAGATCGCTGCCCGCTTTCCGACCAAGCCCGAGGTAGCCCGCGTCGAGTTCGTGGCCACGCAGACGCGGCGTTGGGGCAGTTACAGCGCCACAACACGCACGATCCGCCTCAACGTCGCCCTGCGCGAAATGCCGCGCTGGGTGCTCGAAGCCGTCGTAGCCCATGAACTGGCCCATGTCACCTACCCGCACCACGGCCCGGAGTTCTGGACGCTTTTGCGGAGCGTCTATCCCGACGTCGACCGGGCCGACGCGTTCCTCGCCGGTGTCGCCTGGCTGGCCGCCGGCCCGAAACTTTCCGGCGTGGCGCGGGCGCTGCTCGGCGAGATGGTCGGCTGCGATGGCCGACCCGCATTCGCTTAATGGCCGGCCCGCCGCTGCATATGCTAATCCGCGTCCTCAGTTCCGTTTCAGCGAGGAGGGCAATCTCATGCGTACGATGCGTTGGTCGGCGACCGGCACTGCGTCGGCTGCGCTGCTGCTCGGCTTCGCCGCGAGTGTTTCGTTGGGCCAGACCCCCGATCCGGTCGCGGTCGAAGGCCAGCCCTTGGCCAGCAACGTGACCCGCCTGCTCCAGACGCTCGACTTTCTCGGCCATCCGCTGCCGCCCGACACAAGCAAGGCGCTGCTGGCCGCCTGCAAGGCCCAAGACGCCGCCCAGATCCAAAAGCTGCTCGACGCCCATGCCCTGTTCCTGGTTCACATCAACCCCGAGGCCCGCGTCAAGGTCAAGCGCGGGCCTGCGCCGGCGGCGTTGCAGCAGGGCGGCCACGTGCCGGTCGTCATCAAGATCGTCAACGAAAGTACCGCCACCAAAAAACTCCGGGTGCTCAGCCCGCAAGCCCAGCCGATCTACGCCCAGGGCGATCCCGGCAAGATCAAGATCACCGACATTAAGGATCGCTTTTTGGACATCGAACTCTACACCAAGCCGCCGCTGACCGAAAACCTCAGCGGCCTCCAGGTCGAGTATACGCTCGCCTTGCTCCACAGCAGCCAGGCCGGCAAACGGGAGGCCGTCTTCGCCTTCGACATCGGCCAGGGAACGCAAGACCTCGGCTTTCGCG
>JANWVS010000224.1 GCA_025056835.1 Gemmataceae bacterium
TTTCTCGAAGCCCTGGCGGCCTATGTTCGCCAGGGGCGCAGCCTGGTCATCTTCGCCGGCGACAACGTCGACCCCGATGCCTACAATCGCGTGCTGGGCAAGCAACTCGGCCTGTTGCCGCTGCCGCTGGCCGGCCGGGAACAACGTGCGGCAAAGGATCCGTTGGTCGTCAACCGCTCCAGTGCCCAGTTGCCGGCCTTCGCCGAATTCAAAGACGACGACCACTACCGCGCCTTCGGCATGTTCTATGTGTGGAAAACGCTGGTGTTCGCCGAGCCTGAGGCGCCGGACGAGCCGAACGACGCAGCCGCTCCCGCCGCTCGAAGGGATGCCCCGGTGGTCGTGTTCCGTTACAGCAACGGCAAACCCGCCGTGGTCGCCCGGAAAGTGGACGCCGGCGAGGTCGTTGTGATCGGTACGGCCGCGGAGATGGGCCGCAAGCCCAGCAGCGGCGATCCCGATTGGACCGATTGGCAAAAGGAAGGCCACTACGGCTTCGTGCCGTTCGTGCAGGTGTTGATGGGGTATTTGCTCCAGCGACAGTCGCAACCTCTCAACCTCGTGGCCGGCGAGGCGCTGCGCTGGCATCCGTCCGAGCGGCAACAACGATCGTTCACGTTGGTCCATCCCGACGGCACGAGCGTGCGGCTGGGGCAACCGACGACCGTTTCCGGCCGACCCGTGGTGGTGGCCCAAGACCTCTTGACCGCGGGCATTTACCGGCTGCGGGCCTTGTTGCCGGCGGAAGCGACCGCGCCGACGGATGCCGGGGCCATCGACAAGGCAGCGGTGCTGCCCTTGGCCGTCGTGCCTGATTTGCAGGAAAGCGACGACCTTACGAGCCTAAGCAACGACGAGATCGACGAACGCCTCGGCTTCCGACCGCGCCATGTTCTGGCCAGCGCGGAAACGACGGCCTCGGTCTTGGCCGACCACCTGAACCGTGAATGGACGACCTGGGTGCTCTTGGCTGTCTTGCTGCTGGTGGTGGGCGAAGGGGTGCTGGCTTGGTGGTGCGGACGCGCTTGGTGACCTGATGAACCCGCTGACGAAACTGCTGGGGGTCGAAGTTCCGCCGGGCACGGCGTTGAGCACGGCGGAGTTGCACTTTCGCGGCCTGCTGCCGTGGTGGTTGGCGCTCGTCGTGCTCGTGGGGCTAGGTGCCGTGGTCGGATACATGTATCGGCAGGAGAGAGGAGAATTCGGCCCGGTGCGGCGCAGCGTCATGATCGGCCTGCGGATCGTCTTGCTTGCCATGGTGCTGTTCTTCCTGGCCCGACCGTTGTTGCTGGCGGAGTTCACGGGCCAACGCCGCAGCGGCGTGGTCGTGTTGCTCGACAACAGCCAAAGTATGAGCCAGCGGGATCGTCGCGTCCGTGAGGTCGATCAACTGCGGGTCGCCTTGGCCAAGGACCTTTTGCCGCCAACGACGAAAATCACCGGCGACGACCCGGCTGCCTTGCCGCCCGTGCCTGCCGAGACTCCCAAAGATCCGTCCCGCGCTGAACTGGTGCGTTGGGTGTTGGCCAACCCCAAACTCAAGCTGGCCGAAGGGTTGGCCAACCACGGTCCGCTGCGGCCGTACCTGGTGGGGCAGCGATTGCGCGGCACGCTCGACGAGGCCGGCCCGGGAGCGCCCCTGGAACGATTGCTCGCCAGTTTTCGGGCCGACGAGGCCAAGACGGCACTGGCCGACGCCATTTACGAAGTCTTGCAGCGCAAGGACGGCGATACGCCGGCGGCGATTGTCGTCATCAGCGATGGGCAAGACAACGCCAGCAAGTACACCCTGGCGGAAGCCGGCGCCGAAGCGGCCCGACTCGGTGTGCCGCTGCATCTCTGGGGTGTCGGTTCGAGCGACGCGGCCAGCCTCGCCATCAAAGAAGTTGCTGCCCCCGATACGTTGTTCGTTGACGATACGATTACCGTGCCGATTCGTTGGCGGGCCCTGGGCTTCCAGCAAGGGACGATCGAAGTCGTCGTCACCCTCGGCGGCAAAGAAGTCGCTCGCAAGGAAAGGGCCGTCCAACTCGGCGCTGACGTGCGCGACGTAATCAGTTTTGTGGTGCCCAAGGGGAAGGATAAGGAAGAACTCCGCGACCTGGTCGTCCGTGTCCAGCTCAAGGGAAGCAACCAGTTTCGCGACGATATGCGCCGCGAGGTGCGCGTCGTCGATCGCAAGATTCGCGTGTTGGTGATCGAGCATTCGCCGCGATTCGAGTACAAGTTTCTCCAGGCCGCGCTGCTGCGCGACCGTCGCGTCGAGGCCGATTTCCTGCTGGTGCAAGCCGACCCAAAGGTGGCCAAGTCGGGACCGCCGTTTCTGCCGGAATTTCCGCCGAGCCGAGCGAAATTCTTCGACGCCCGCTACAACGTTATCCTTCTGGGCGACGTGGCGGCCACCTACTTGGGCCGGGAACATCTCGATTGGATCAAGGAATTCGTCGAAAAACGCGGCGGATTGATCGTGCTCGCCGGCCGCCAACACATGCCCGCGACCTACCTGGGCACGCCGCTGGCGGAGATGTTGCCCGTGGAGTTCACCGCCCAGAAGTTTAAACTCGATCCCGAAGCGCGGACCCAGGAGTATCCTCCCACGCTGACGGAAGCCGGGCAGCGGACCGATTGGCTGGCCTTGGCGGACGGACCCGAGGACAACCTCAAGACCTGGAGCGAACTGCCCGGGTTCTTCTGGCACTACCCGGTGACGAAATTGCGACCGGCAGCGGTGAGTCTGGTCGTCAACGCGCGGGCCAAGATGGGCGACCAGCCGATGCCGATTGTCGCCGCTCATTGGTACGGACAGGGGCAGGTGATTTTTCTCGGCACCGATGAGACGTGGCGCTGGCGCTACAACGTGCAAGACAAGTTGTTCGTGCGCTTCTGGGGTCAGCTCATTTATCAGGCGGGTTTGCCGAGCCTCTTGGGAGAATCGGCCAAGCGCGTGCACGTGGCCTTGGAGCGGTCGCAGGCCGTGCTGGGCCAGCCCGGCTCGATTTACGTGCGGTTGTTGGACAAGCTGTTTAATCCGCGGCTGGATCCGCAAGTCGAGGCGCAGCTGGAGTACCTCGACGCCCAACCGGGTCAACCACGACTGCGAAAGTTGACGCTCCAAGCGGTGCCGGGTCGCCCAGGCGACTATCGCGCTTTGTTGCCCCACGATCACCCCGGGCGTTTCGTCTTCAAAGTCGCCAATCCCGACACCGCCACGTTCAGCTATCGCGTCGAGCCGCCGCCGTTGCACGAACTCGACGAGATCGGCATGGCCGAGAAAGAGCTGCGCGAGCTTGCGGAACTCAGCGGCGGACGGTTTTACCGCGAAGAAGATCTCGCCGGCCTCGCCGAGGCGATCACGACCCGTCACACGCCGTTCACGCGCCGCCAAGAGATTCTCTTGTGGAACCCCCTCGCCTTCCTCGTCTTTCTCGCCCTCATTACCGCCGAATGGCTCGTGCGGAAGTTTTCAAACTTGATCTAGCTGCGCCACGGCTTCACGTCGCCCCACGCTCGCCCGCCGCGACGCCGAGACCGAATCGCCGACTTCTCATGAAGCGTCACCCCTGTTTCTTGCGCCCCAGCCGCAGGCATGCCGTGCTGACCGTTACTGCCGTTTGCTGACGGCACCCGCCGCCGCGTGATGTAAGCAATCTCGCCCGCTCCTTATCCAAGCCGCCGAGCCGCCGGACTCGTTATTGCCGTTTGGTGACGGCATCGCTCCTCCATGGCAACCAAGCGGCTGCGCCTGCTCTTGCCAACTCGGCGCGCAACCCGAACGCAGGCGACTTTCAGTTTTAATGCTACCGCGCCGCCGTCTCGGGTCGCCAGGTTGGTTGCAATAATCCCGCGCATAGAGTTGCTTGAACCATTCGTCGCTGACCACGCTGGAAGCCGTGGGCTAGGATGGACTGGTTCCGGGCGGTCAAGGGAGACCGCTGCCGGTCGTTGAGTTGCACTTGGTTAACCTTCAGCGATTCAGCCATTCGTTGAGAGCTGCCACCACAGCCGCCTGCTGGCCGGGCGTATTGGCCGTTGTTTCGACACGGAATTTCACCGTATAAGTGCCGTTGGAATAGATTCCCTCGATGCCTTCGCGGCCAATACGAAAACGCGTGCGTTCCGGAAGGTCTGGGTTGAAATAAAACGTCGCGCAATGTACGACCTGGGGCACCTCGTCGGTGACTCGTTCCATGAAATGCCTAACCTCTGGGTGTTTCCCAGGCCAGCCGGCGTCCTCCAATCGCGGGGATCGTTTCTGCGTTGGCGGCACGGGTGGCAACAAGGGCGACTCTTCTATTGCGATCGGCTCAGCGATAGGCTCCGATGAATGGATCTGTCCCTTTGGCCAACGCAGCGGAACGCACAGACCGAAAGCCCAATGAATCACTTGCACGTCAAGGTTCCTGAGCTTGCCAACCACGTCCTGTGCCAGCAGTTCGTCCATCGGAATAGCCCTACCCAGCCAGCCGCGCGGGACCGGTGTGCGGAAACTGGCACCAGGGCGGAGGACAATTATCGGCCGTTTGAACACGTTCTCCAGGCCGAAATCCGGGCCCAACTTGCCGTATTTGGTGAACGCCTCCCAGGCTCCGTCCGTCGGGTTGCCGTCTGTGGGCTGGAAGGTTGATAACGCCACGGAGCCGTCGGCGTCGGCCGGTTCGTCGAGACCGGGAAACGGCTCGATGTCGCCTTCCAGCCGAAACTGGCCCTTGCCGGCCGAACGATCC
>JANWVS010000225.1 GCA_025056835.1 Gemmataceae bacterium
AGCACGAACGTTCCCCATGCCAAGCGATGGTGGTGGATCGAGCCGTACACGTAAAACACCGCCAGAATGAGGCTCAACAACAGGAATGAACCCGCCGGCGACCCCAGCGGCAAGGGGTTGAAGCAAACGAACAGCAACTGGGCCAACGCTCCTGCCGCGCCGAACCCGATGGCCAGATAGCGCAAGATCGGTCGCGGCTGGACCAGGTGCCAAAGTTCCATCAAGAGACCGACACCGTAGCTGGCCGTGAAACACGACACGGTGACGCGTGCCAGAACGTCGAGCATGATGCCGCTATTATAGCGGTTGCGACGTCCCGGCGCGAGCGCCGCCTGGCGTGCGGTACGCGACGCGTCCACCTTAGTTATGGGACAGCGGCCAGCGTTTAGAAATAGAGGTACACGTAAGCTGAAAAGATCAGCGCCCCCAGTCCGGCGAGCGTGGCCGCGCTCCATAAAACGCTGCGTTGCCGCACTGCCAACGACAAGGAAGCTGCCACCACGCCCGCTTGGCTGGCCAGCATACCGAAGAAGAACAGCCGGCTCCGCGAGCGATGTCGGTCGGCATAGTAATCGTTGTGCATCACTTGGATCTCATAGAGCCAGGCGAGCGTCTGATTGATCCGCGATTCGTGCTCATAAGTTTTGGCGACGAACTCGTGCCGCGCCGCCTTCCAATCGCGGTCCAATTCGTCGGCGAGTGTTCTGGCCGATTGAGCGGCAGCAAGACACGTCGCGACGGCACTGGCCAGGCCGGCTGGCAAGTTGTCCAATTCCGCCGTCGTTCGCGCCGTGCGATACAGTCCCTGGACGCTTCGCGCCAGCGCGGTCGCGGCCTCGCCGAACTTCTCCGCCCGGCGGACGATCGGTTTGACTACTCGATTGAACTCCGCGGCTTCCGCTTCGCGGTCCTCCAACGCTTGGCGCACCGTCTCGGTAGCGATCCGGGCAATTCGCTCGCGCGCCTCTTCTGAGATTTTGCGGCCCGCGAGCAGGGTCAGAGCCTCGGTTAGGACCGCATCAAGCGGTGGCGTTGGACTTGCTGCCGGCAGGGTTCGCGACGCCACCAGCGAGAACGCGGCCTGAGCATCCTCCGACGACAGCGCCTTGGTCAACTCAGCGTGCAACTGTAGGGCGTGGTCAAGCTGCTTGCCAAGCTCTGCCCCCAAGGCTTCGACGGTCTTGCGGACGTAGGCATCGGCGTTGGGTTCCTCTTCGAGTCGCAGCCGCACCGCGTCGCGCTGCTTGCGCACTCGTTCGCATGCGATTCGCAGACGTTCCAGCGTCCGTACCAGCGTTTCCGGAGCGACGTCCCCCGCCGCCGGGAGCAGATCGGCCGCCAATTCAAGGCTGGTGCCGCGAATGCGTTTGGCTTGAAAAAAACTCCATTGATCGCCCGCCTTAGCCTGTTGTTGTGCGGCGTGGGAGCGATGGTATTGCGATTGGGTCATTTCGCTGGAGGACAAGCCGGCCAACAACGTGGCGAGGACCGTGAGGAAGACGGGAGTGACACCCATGAGTTTGTCAAAGAGGGTTTTCGGCTCCTTGACCTCAGCGGTGGACTGGACCTTCTCCAACAGGGACATGGTCATCTCCAGGCGAATCCATTGGGGCAAATCGAATCCATTGCCGCCTGCCGTATCATCCTATCGAACGGCCGACGTGGAACAGGACGGGAGTCCGTGGTCGGACGGCGCCAACGAGGCGTTTTCGAAGACCGTCGCTGGACGAGCGGCGGAAGCCTTAACGGTCGGCTCGGTCCGGCGCGAACAGTGTCGCGCGGGAACGGCGCTTGGCAAGGACGCAACCGACATTTACAATGAGTCTCTGAGTTTGTCTCGCCCAAAGCGTTCGTTACGGAATCTGCCTTCGCATGGAAACCCCCGACGCCCTGGTCCTTGCCAATCAGGCTACGCGCTTAGGGCTGATCCAGCCCCACGACGTCCAAGAGGTATGGGACGAATTGGGCGAGCGTGGCGGCGACCCCGAAAGGTTCCTTCGCATTTTGGAGCGCAAGGGCCGGCTCACCCCTTGGCAAAGCAGCAAGCTGCTCAAAGGCGAAATTGACGGCTACTTCCTAGGCGGCTACCGCCTGTTGTACAAAATCGCTTCGGGAACGTTCGGTCGCGTGTATCGCGCCGACGATCCGCGCACCGGCCGAGTCGTGGCCATCAAGGTCTTGCGCAAGAAATGGAGCGAGAACAAACACGTGGTCGACTTGTTCGAGCGCGAAGGGCGCATGGGGATGTCGCTGAAGCATCCCAACATCGTCGAGGTGCTGGCGGTCAACCAGGATCCGCTGACGAAATCGTACTACATCGTCATGGAGTTCATCGAAGGCTGCAACCTCCGCGAGCACTTGGCGGCCCGCAAGAAGTTAGAACCTAAAGAGGTGATACGCATCCTCGAGGACACAGCCAGTGGACTGGCGTATGCCTTCTCGCGCGGCATCACGCATCGCGACATGAAATTGACCAACGTGCTGATCCACACCGCCAGCAAAGTCGCCAAGTTGGTCGACTTCGGCCTCGCCGAAATTACTCAGATGTTCAAGAACCATTGGGACGTCACCGGCGAGGTCACGGTGGACCGTACGGTCGACTATGCCGGGCTGGAGAAACTCACCGGCGTCCCCCATGGCGATACGCGCAGCGATATTTTTTTCCTGGGATGCGTGGCCTACGAGATGGCCTCGGGCCGTTCGCCGATGACGATGACCAAGGACAAGCAAGCACGAATGCAGCGGGAACGATTCTTGAACATAGCGCCGCTTACGCCCGCCGACGTGCAAGCGCCGACGTCATTTTTCCGACTGATCGAAACGATGATGAGCCTGGACACCAGTGTTCGTTATCAAACGCCGTCGCAACTGCTCGACGCCATTCGCGACGTGAAAAACGAGTTGGAAGGCACAGGCAAGGGCAAGACCGCGGCCCCGAAGTCTCTATTCTTGATCGAGCGCGACGAACGGCTTCAAAATGTCCTTCGCGAAAAGCTCAAGGAACAAGGCTTCCGCGTTCTGCTTGCCGCCGATCCCCAACGGGCGCTCGAACGTTATCGCCAAAATCCGTTCGACCTGCTCATCGTCGATGCCGGCACCGTCGGCGAGGACGGCATTCTCGTCTTCGATCGCTTGCTGGGCGAGGCAGCGCGGCTGGGACTTACTTGTGCCGGCATTCTCCTTCTAGGCCAGGATCAGCAAGATTGGCGGACGCGCATCCAGCCGCACACACGCATGAAAATCCTCCAGCACCCCGTCAAACTCAAAACACTGTTGCAAAGTCTCCAGGAGTTCCGCTGACCTCCCGCGGCTTACGGCGCCACGCCGACGTTAGTCGCCCAACAACAGCGGTATTCCCGCGGGCACGCCAAGTTCATGCGCCACCGCGGCCGCTATGTTGCCCACCGTGGTGCCCGGCGGCACGATCGACGGCAACCAACGCAACTCGACGTCGAAGTAGTCGCACCAGCGCGGCGACCAGACCGACTGGCCGGGCAAGCACAGGCCCGTCGTGGATGCGGCCGCGGTTGTGCAAACCGCTCGTCCCGTCGCCCGCAAAGCAATCCAGGCCGTGACATCGAGCCAAAATCGCACGCGATGGCTCAGGTAAGGCTCAAGCGTCAATTGCTGTCGCCAGTGCACCGCAGCCGCGTTATCGGGCGTCGGGCGATAACCAAAGGCCGCTTCGAACTCCGCGCCAACGTGAGCTTGCACTTGACGGGCCGCAGGCCGAGCGCGACCGTCGCCCGGCAGCCAAATCGGCAGCAGCGGCCGGTGAACACGATCCAACAAAACCAATCCTGGTCGAAAGGCGTGGACCAGGACAGTGGTCACGTCTGCGGCGGCCGGCCCGATGATGCTTGCACGCCGAACGGCTTGCCGGGCCACCCGGGTTGCTGTCAGCCATACGCGCTCTACAGGTAGCTCCATCCCACGGCACGTCGGCCTGTCAGCGACCAGCGGGGCGACGGTTCCCGTCCCGAATCGTTGGCCCGTGGTCGGTTCCCATACCAAGGCTGCGACCGCTGCCGTATGGAGTTGTATCACCAGCTGATTCATGGACGGAGGCGTTGCGAGCTGCTAGTCCAACTTCCCACTTTGAAAATAGCCGTGTTCCTTGAGCCGCTGGCCCGACAGTTCATAAGCGGCCGCGGGCATGTCGGGCACGCCGGTGGCATCGATCCAACGATTATAGAAGTTGAACAGAGCGCAAACGGTGACGGCGTCGTAGATCGCTTCTTCGGACCAACCGAGGTCTTTGAGAGCGCGAATGTCCTCGTGGCGAATCCGCACCGCGCCGCTGTTGACTTTATCGACGAACGCCAACAGGGCCTTGTCCCGCTCGGAAATCGGCGCAGAGCGCCAGTCCGCGAGAACGGATCGCACCAACTCGCGGTCGCCCAGCAAGGCCGCGGCACCCGCGGCATGTGAGCCGGTTCAAAAGAGACAATCATTGCGGCGCGAGGTAAAGGCGGCGATCAACTCGCGCCAACCGGGCGACAGCGGCGATGGCCCCCGCATCACCTCTTGCGTAAACGCCGCCAGGTGTCGCGTCATTTCCGGCTTGAAGGCGAACAGGTGCCAGATTTCCGGGATCGGCAAGCCGGCCGCCTGCATCTGGGCAATGCGCTCACCGATGCTTCCCGTCGCAGGATGAGCCTGGATTTCGGTGAGATACATGGCAACGTTGCCTCCCCGCACCGCCGCGGCCCCGCGTCGCCG
>JANWVS010000226.1 GCA_025056835.1 Gemmataceae bacterium
TGGAACCACTGACGGAAAGAGCGGAAGAAAGACATAGGTGCTGCCTCTCGGTTAAAGGACCAAAGTTCCAGGTGTTCCTTACGGTTCTGCTCAATTCCGGCCTTACGCAAGCCGGGTTGATTTCATCAAAGTCAACGGCCCAGGCTTCCGGACCCAAGCAGCGCATCATCCACGGCGGGGCGTAGGTCGCCGGGGCGCGGCACACCGCCGGCAGGGCATCTTGGCGCTGGGACCATGGGATAGAAAGCTTATCAACCCGCACCCCTGATTGTCAAAGAAAAAAACCCCGAATTTTTGTATTTCTTCCAATCGACCTAATTTCACACTCCCTGGTAGATAATTAGGATCGGGAAATCATGGCGGAAAAACCAAGAAAAAGTGACTGTCGGCGACCTTGCCGGCCGACGTTATCGCCTTCGCGGATGGTAAAATTCGTGTAACCGAAAAATTTTGCCGGCGCCGCTGGAAGACGCCGGGAAACGTGTCGGGTGCAGACTGCCGGAGCCGGAAGTGCAAGCCGCGGCTCGGACCAGCCATGCTGGCTCCGAGGGCTGCACATGGCCGCCGCGGGGCGATCGCATAGAAATGCCCCAAGGAGAAAATCACCGGCGGGCGCCGAGAAAATCATCGGCGGGCCCCGGCCCAGGGGGCTGCCCAGACTTTGAGGGACTTGCTATGGTTCGTTGCATCCTCTTGGCAGGTTTGGTCTTAGCGATCTCCGCCGTGCTGGCCTTGGCCAAGGACGATTACCAGCTCGGCCCCGATTCGATGCCGCAGCCCGGCGTTCCCACCGGCACCATCGAGAAGTTCACCCACCAAAGCCAAATCTTCGCCGGGACCGTCCGCGACTGTTGGATTTACGTCCCGGCCCAGTACGACAAGTCCCGCCCCGCCGCGTTCATGGTCTTCCAGGACGGTGCCGCCTACCTCAACCCGAAAGGTTACTATCGCGTGCCGATCGTCTTCGACAACCTCATCCACAAGAAGGAAATCCCCGTCATGATCGGGATCTTCGTTAATCCCGGAGTCTTTGCCGACAAGTTCACCAGCAACAAAAAAGGAGAAAAAGTCCCCGTCAGCAACCGCAGCTTCGAATACGATTCCCTCTCCGACCAGTATGTCCGCTTCCTCGAAAAGGAAATCATCCCCATCGTGGCCGCCAAGTACCACCTCAGCAAGGAGGCCGCCGACCACGGTATTGCCGGCCAATCCTCCGGCGGCATCTGCGCCTTTACCGCTGCCTGGGAGCGCCCCGATCTGTTCAGCAAGGTCCTCAGCCATATCGGCAGCTTCACCAACATCCGCGGCGGCGATCGCTACCCCGGCATCATCCGCAAAACGCCCCGGAAAAACATCCGCGTCTTCCTCCAGGACGGCAGCAACGACCTCGACAACGAACACGGCAACTGGTGGCTCGGCAACCTGCAAATGGAAAAGGCCCTCGCCTTCAAAAAATACGATTACAAGGTCGCCTGGGGCGACGGCGGCCACACCGGCAAGCACGGCGGCGCCATCCTCCCCGATTCGCTCCGTTGGCTCTGGCGCAACGACGTCGCCCGCAGCCAAGATTGACCCCACATGACCATGGCTCCCGCGCGCTACGTCGTCGGCATCGACCTCGGCACCACCAATTGCGCCGTCGCTTATTACGACACCGGCGCCGGCCAGGACCCGCCCCTTCAGCATTTCCCGGTGCCGCAAGTCGTCCAGCCCGGCACCGTTGAGCCGCGGCCGCTGCTGCCGTCGTTCCTCTATCTCCCCGGTCCCGGCGAACAGCCCGCCGGCGCCCTCGATCTTCCTTGGGCCGCCAAACGCGACTTCTGCGTCGGCGAATTCGCCCGCTCGTTCGGCAGCCAGGTGCCGACGCGCCTGGTCGCTTCGGCCAAGTCGTGGCTCAGCCATGGCGGCGTCGACCGCCGGCAGCCGATCCTTCCGTGGAAGGCTGCCGACAACGCCCGCCGCGTTTCGCCCGTCGAGGCCAGCTCGTACTACCTCAAACACCTGGTCGACGCCTGGAACCATCTCCTGGCCCGCGACGTCGCCGAGCATCGCCTGGAAAACCAGGACATCATCCTCACCGTGCCGGCCTCGTTCGACGCCGCCGGTCTGGAGAAAGTGACCCTCTTGGAAGAGCCGCAAGCCGCTTTCTACGCCTGGATCGACGCCAGCCGCGACCGCTGGCGCGAGCAGGTGGAAGTCGGCGACGTCGTGCTGGTCTGCGACGTCGGCGGCGGCACCACCGACTTCTCGCTCATCGCCGTCAGCGAGGAAAACGGCCAATTGGTGTTGACGCGCGTGGCCGTCGGCGATCACATCCTCTTGGGCGGCGACAACATGGACCTGGCCCTGGCCCAGCTCGCCGCCGCCAGCTTCGCGGCCAAAAACGTCAAGCTCGATGCCGGCCAACGGCACATGCTCTGGCATGCCTGCCGCCTCGCCAAGGAAACCCTTTTCGCCAACGACGATCTCCCCTCGGCCCCCGTCACCGTCCTGGGCCGCGGCAGCCGCGTCATCGGCGGCACCCTCAAGACCGACCTGACCCGCGCCGACGTGGAAAAGACCCTCATCGACGGCTTCTTCCCCCCCTGTCCCCCCGACGCCGTGCCCCAGCGCCAACGCCACGTCGGTTTGCAGGAGATCGGCCTGCCCTACGCCGCCGACCCCGCCGTCACCAAGCACCTCGCCGCCTTCCTCCAGCGCCATCAGGAAGTGCTCGCTCTCAAGTCCGGCAAACGCAAAAAGAAGACTCCTCAGCCCGCCGCGGTGCTCTTCAACGGCGGGGTCTTCAAGGCCGCCCCCCTCCGCCGACGCCTCCTCGACGTCCTCGGCGACTGGCTCAATCCCAAGGCCGGCATCCGCGAACTCGCCGGCGCCGACCTCGACCGGGCCGTCGCCGCCGGCGCCGCCTACTACGGCCTCGTCCGCCGCGGCAAAGGAATCCGCATCCGCGGCGGCACCGCCCGCGCCTACTACATCGGCGTCGAAACCGCTCTCCCCGCCGTCCCCGGCGCCGCCGCGCCTCTCAAGGCCCTCTGCGTCGTCCCCTTCGGCATGGAAGAAGGCACCGAAACCGACGTCCCCGGTCACGAATTCGGACTCGTCGTCGGCGAACCGGCCGTCTTCCGCTTCCTCGGCTCCTCCTCACGCCGCACCGACACCGTCGGCTTGCTGTTGGACGAATGGCTCGACGACATCGACGAACTGCCGCCGCTGACCACGACCCTCGCATCGCCCGGCAACGAAGGCCGCACCGTGCCCGTCCGCTTGCACAGCAAAGTCACCGAAGTCGGCACCCTCGAGCTGTGGTGCCTCAGCCGCGACGGCCAAGAACGCTGGAAGCTGGAATTCAACGTCCGCGAGAAGTGAAAGTACCCCCCATCGCCGCGGCCGGCCTCACCCCCGCGGTGCGGCGGGGTACCCTGCCACGACGCGCGCACCAAGCGCACGGTCCTGGCACGTCCCGGTTCACGCATGTCCGTCCCGAGGTGCTGTTGACTTTCCTGGAGCGTTTGCGGTATCCACCGCCGCCTGGCCGGAAATCGACCAGGCGAGCCAGACCAGCCGCGGCGCCGCGTTGTGCGGGCCGGCATCGGCGGCGCAGGGCGAGCTTAACTGCTGGGGGCGACGATGGAGGAACTTCTCGCCGAAGCGTGGACGAGTCCAACGGTGGCGGTGGAGGAACTGTTCGGTCTGCCGCAGCCGGCGGCGGGCGCGTTGGCGGGGCCGCACCAGCCGCGCGACTTCGCCAACAAGCTGTTTGCCTACGAGGCGTTGCGGCCTTCCGGGTCGGCGGGGTGGCCGTCCGCCCAGCCGGAGCCGTTTTCGCTGCAATGGTTCCTCGACGTGCAGACCCAGCGGCACGCCAAGTACGCCCGGTGGATTCCCAAGCTCATGGAATTCGCCAAGCACGGGGGCGAGCGGCTGTTGGGGTTGGGGCATGGCCTGGGCACCGATTGGGCGCAGTACGCGGTCCACGGTGCCTACGTGATCGTGTGCAGTCCGTCGCGGGCCCAGCTTGATTTCGTGCGGCGCAATTTTGCCTTGCGCGGCCTGGCAGGCGGCTTCGTCCTGACGCCGCCGACCCGGTTGCCGTTGCCATCAGCCAGCGTCGACGTGGCCTGCCTGAGCAGCCTCCACCATGGGATCGATCATCCGCGGGGGGTGGTCGACGAGGTGTATCGCGTGCTCAAGCCCGGCGGCAAGGTGTTGGCGGTCACGCCGGCGCGCTTCGACGTCGATTTCTGGCGGCGAACCTGCCTTTTTTGGCACTTCTGGCGCCGCCGCGCGGCTTGCCGGCCCAAGCCCGAGGAGCGGTACACGGCTGCCGGTCTGCGCCGCCTCTTCCAGCGCTTCACCGAGCACCGCATTTACAAGCGGCAATTGCGGCGGTCAGAGGTGCCGCACTTGTGGCGGTGGCTGCCGCTGCCGCTGTTGGCCCGCATCATGGGCCGCGTCTTGGTGCTCAAGGCCTTCAAGCCGCTCAAATAAAAAACCGCTTGGGCGACGGTCGAACCGCGCTCAAGCGGCCAGTGCGCAAAAAAACGAGGTAGCGGCTCCCAGCGCGAGGCGGCTGCCCGACGCGAGCGCCGCCCAGCCACTACCCCGAAAGTTCGTTGTGGACCATACCACAACGATGCAATCTTATCCCAAATTATCCATTCATGCAATACTTATCCAAATCTCCCAGATTGTTTTCGCGCCGCCGACGTGCCGAACG
>JANWVS010000227.1 GCA_025056835.1 Gemmataceae bacterium
CCAGGCGACGCCGTACCGCCGAGCCGTGTCGAGACAATATGCGATGTAAGAATCGTCATCGAGTCCGGTCGGCTCAGACTCAAAATGGTCGGCGTGGAAACGGCCTTGGTATCGACGTCGAGGGTGTGTGCAAAGGATCTGAAACTCGCCCGGTGATCGAGCAGCCACTAGCAACGCCAAGATCTCCCAGGTGTTGCTGAGGCATTTGTTCCACCAGACGACGGGCGGCATGGATCAATCCAGCGGAAGGCACATTCCTGATTAACGCGGTCAGCCAACGCAAGTTATATTGTAAAGCGCCAGTCGGTTCGCATACGTCTCGCCGCGAAAATTCCTCATTCGCAACTCATTCGGTTTTCATCCTCGCCTCACCGCGTTCTCAGGGACAGCGTGTTAAGTTTTGTATCATGATGCGACGCCGTTGGTGTATCTTGCGGGACTCAATTCTCGTGGTGCTTGCGACCACGGGGGTGCTCGGCTGGCAGTTGCTTCCGTCGACCCCAGGCGGTACGATCACCCCCACCGCGGCAATCGAAACGAGTTCGATCCCGACTGACAGAAAAGCGCAAGGACTCATTGCCACTTACTGCTCGAACTGCCACACCAAGGGACGTTCCGGCGCCGATTTGGATGCGAATCAGAGTCTTGCCGCACTCCGACGAGAACGGGCCACTTGGCGAAAAGCGGTGGAGCGTCTGCGGTCGGGAGAGATGCCGCCCGCCGGATTCCCGGACCCTGGTACCGCGGAGCGAGCTTTCCTGATCAGTTGGTTGGAGGAAAACGTCGTTCAGCCGAGTCTGACCGATGCCGACCTTGGCGAGTTTATGGTCCGGCGCCTGACCCGATCGGAATTTCTTCATTCCATCGAGGATATGCTGGGAGTGACGTTCCCAGAGACTCCCGATTTGCCGCGAGACGACCGAGGTTGGGATCGGGTGGTCACAATCCCGGCACTCGAAGAAGATCATGAACATTTGTATCTAACAGCCGTACGCGACCTCGTCGAGCAGGTATCGGTGCGGAAGTGGTTGAGCGAGTCAGCGGAAAACGCGTCGCAGAAGACTTGGGAACGTTTGGCCCAAATCGGTTACTTGGCATTGCAACGGCCCGTCCGAAATGAGGAACTGTATTCATGGGCAAACCAGAACCATATTGGTAGTGTGGATTCGCCACCGATGCCGACCGAGGCTGCGGTTCGGACCGTCCTGACGAAGATGTTGACGGCCCCGGAGTTTCTCTACCGAATCGAAGCGCGTCCTGAAGCAGCCAATGATTCGACGATCGAACATGCCCTGGCCGAACGATTGGCTGCCTTGTTGTGGGACAGCATCCCGGATGCTGAGCTGTTGACGTTAGCTGAGAAGGGGTTGCTTCGCCAGAACATCGTCGCTCAAGTGGAGCGCATGTACCGCGATCCGCGCAGCCGCCGTATCACCGGAGCATTTGCTGCTACCTGGCTGGCGCTTGATAACCTGAAGACGCATCCGGGAGGAGACGAGGAACTAAGCCACGCGATGCGTCGCGAGACCGAGATGTTTTTCGACAACATCGTTTTCGGCGATCGCGACGTGGGCGAGTTCCTAACGGGCGAGTACACGTTTCTAAACGAGCGTTTGGCCAAGCACTACGGCATCAAGGGCGTGGTTGGCGACGCCATGCGGAAAGTGTCATTGGCAGGCACAGCCCGCGGCGGCTTGATAACCCAAGCTGCGGTCTTACAAGCTATGTCGCCGAACCATTTGGAAACCTCTCCGGTGAATCGCGGCAAATGGATTCTTGAACAGTTGCTCGGCGAACCTCGCTTAACGCCGCCGCCCGGTCTGCTGGGTGTCTTTTCCACTTTTGGCTTGAATGGCGAGCCTGGCCCGCTTCGTCAACAACTAGCTCGCCATCGCAAGGAAACCGCCTGCGCCACTTGTCACGAGCGCCTGGATTCTCTGGGGCTTGGTTTGGAAAACTTCACAGCTCTCGGAGAGTGGCGCGAGTTCAACGGCAATCGCCCTGTCGAAGCGATCGGCGAAATCGGCGGCGAGATTGTTCGCGGTGCCGACGGGCTGCGCGCTTACTTAAGCCGCCACCGGCCGGACTTTCTCCGCGGTTTGGCGGGAAAACTGCTGGCGTTTGCCCTTGGCCGCGAGTTGACCGAGCGGGACCGTGCCCAGCTACGCGACTTGCCGCAACGGCTCAATGGTCCCACTGTCCGCTTTGTCGACCTCCTTCGCGAGGTTGTCCAAACGGAGGCATTTCAGCTCGGTTGGAGTGCCGCGATTGATATGCCGTGACAACGCGGTGCTTACCATCTCTCTTTCAGGTTTGGCCATTTTCTCTGCACGCGCTCGTTGGCGTGATTGGTCCGTCTTGGCTCAAGTCCGGCGGAGAGCGTCCTGTTCCGGTGTGTCTCCAAGGCGACCGTTCGATTTGCTCTTTCAGCCAAAGCCGGAAGACGTTATAGCGGCGACGCCCGCGGCGGCATTGCGCCCCGCGCCGTTGATGGAAGGATGCCCGTTCCGAAGCGGGTACGAGCTTCGATTATGACATCGGTTTTAAGAATTGCTCTGGCCGCTGCCTTAGGAGGGGCGCTGGCGGGCTGTGCGTCGTCGCCGGCCCGATCCGCGGCTTACACCCGCTACGGTGCACCCCATGTTGCGAATAATGCGTCCGCAGCCCCCGCCTCAACGGCGCCAACGCCGCAGGCACCAATCGCGCTGTGTATCCCCGGTCCAGTACCGCTCGACGGCGATCCCAAGCACCGGCGGCCGACAGCAATCCTTGCGGACGGTGCGGATGGAGCCGTCACGCTGCCGCCGCTGCGACCGACCGATCTCTCAGCCGCGGACAAACCGTTGCAAGTGTTGTACAGCAAGGCAGCCGCGAAATGGGCAAGCATCGACGACTACGGTTGCCGCATGCGCCGCCGTGAGGTCGTCCAGGGGCGGGCACGGCCTGAAGAAGTCATTATTGCGAAGTTTCGCAAGGACCCGTTTAGCGTTCACTTCGAATGGGTCGGCCAAGAGGGCAAGGGGCGCGAGATGGTCTATGTCCAAGGTCAGCACGGTAACTTGCTGCACACGTTGACGGCGGCCGGCGATGTACCGTTGCTGCCTGGTGGTCAGCGTTTCAAGGTCAGTCCGGACAGCATGCTCGTCAAGGCGGCCAGCCGCTCGTCGATCACGGATGCCGGCGTCGGATCGTTAATCGAGCGGTTCGGCAAACTTGTCGCCGACTTCGAGCGCGGCGATCCACGCGCGTCTGCCAAGTATCTCGGCCGCATGAAGCGCCCGGAATTCGAAAATCATGTTGACGTTGTGGTGCAAAAAATACCAGCCGGCGCAGAACCGACCCTCCCAGGCGGCGGCCAACGGCTGTGGTGTTTCGACCCGGGCCATGGCCTGCCCGTCCTCGTCGTGACTCACGATCATCTCGATCGTGAAGTTGATTTCGTATGCTTCGATCGCTTCGAGTTTCCCGGCCGTTATCTCGATGAAGTGTTCCATCCCGACTATCTCGGCAAGAAACTGATCACCGGCAGCCGCTGACGCGGTCGCAGCGGACAAACGCCCAGCCATTTGGTATTCTTCCATACAGGCGGGCGGAGCAACGTTGGGCCGCGACGAACGATTCCCCGCTCGGCTGCGTACAAACCTCCAAACACCAAGCTTTCGTGGTTCCTCTCAGGAAAGGGCCGCTGCATGCCCGGGTCTGATGTCGTCGTCGAAACGCGCAAATTGACCAAGATTTTCCGCGATTTCTGGGGCCGCCAAAAAAAGGTCGCCCTCCGCGCCCTGAACCTGACTGTGGAGCGCGGCGAGATCTTTGGGCTGCTCGGACCTAATGGGTCGGGGAAGACGACGACCATTAAGCTGCTCTTGGGTTTGCTGTTTCCCACCGACGGCGATGCGCTGGTCTTCGGCCAACCCGCGGCGGACGTCAGGAAAAACGAGCGCATCGGTTACTTGCCGGAGGAGTCCTATCTTTATCGCTTTCTCAACGCCGAAGAGACTCTCGATTTCTACGGTCGGCTGTTCAAACTTGACGCCGCTCAGCGTCGTGCCCGGGCGGCGAAACTCATCGAGACGGTCGGCCTCGAACGCGACAAGAAGCGCATTCTGAAGGAATACTCCAAGGGCATGCGGCAACGTATCGGCCTGGCGCAAGCCTTGATTAACGATCCGGAGTTGGTGATCCTGGATGAACCGACATCCGGCCTTGACCCATTGGGCACGCGTTGGATGAAAGACCTCATCGTCGATTTGCGGAATCAAGGCAAGACGATCATCATGTGCAGCCATCGCCTGGAGGACGTCCAAGACATCTGCGATCGGGTCGCGATCTTGAATGAAGGCGAATTGCAAGAACTCGGCAGCGTCCGCGGCCTGCTCGAAGATGTTCAACGTCTGGAGGTACAAGTCAGCGGCGTGCAGCTGAACGAAGCCTTGCGCCGTGACTTGGAGCAGACCCTCGCTCGCCACGGCGGGCAAATTCAGTTTATCGGTCATCCGACGACGACCCTCGAAGATTTGTTTTTGCGGATCATCGCCAAGAGTAAGGCGCACCCAGGTCGGCGCTACTTGCCGGAGAAAACTGCCCCGGCCATGGCGGTGGGGAGCAAACC
The DNA here is from genome assembly GCA_025056835.1 of Gemmataceae bacterium. Lineage (GTDB taxonomy): Bacteria > Planctomycetota > Planctomycetia > Gemmatales > Gemmataceae > JANWVS01. The sequence continues at coordinate 4,613 of JANWVS010000227.1, forward strand.
AATCGAGGCGCCCGCCTCCCCGACGGCAATTCAATAGTCAACGACGACCGGAAGAGGTCAGACGAGCTTTGCAAGCGGTCAGTGAGGAACGGAAATGC
>JANWVS010000228.1 GCA_025056835.1 Gemmataceae bacterium
TGAAACCACCGACGCCTGCGATCCTTGGGCCGGGGCATACCCTGGGCGTCGTCGGCGGCGGGCAGCTGGGACGGATGTTCGCTGCTGCCGCCCGCCGTCTGGGTTACCGAATCCAGATCTTGGATCCGGTCCCGCAGGCGCCTGCTGCGCAATTGGCCGATGGCCAGACCATCGCGGCCTACGATGACGTCGCCGCGGCCCGACGTTTTGCCGAGTTGGTCGACGTCGTGACGTTTGAGTTCGAAAATGTTCCCGCGGAAACGCTCCAAGCCATCGAGGAAATCCGACCGGTGCGGCCGGCACCCAAGGTCCTGCATGTTTGTCGGCATCGCTCGCGGGAGAAGGACTACCTCAGCCGGCACGGCTTTCCCGTGGCGCCGTATCGAGTCGTCCGCAGCAGTGACGACGTTCAGCACGCCGCCGAAGAGTTGGGCTTGCCGGTGATCCTCAAGACGGCCGACTTCGGCTACGACGGCAAGGGACAGGCGCGGCTCGAGCACGGCGACGAGGCCGCCGCCGCTTGGACAGCCCTGGGACGGCCGGTCGGCGTCGTTGAGGCGTTTGTGCCGTTTGACCGGGAAGTATCGGTCATCGTCGCTGCCGACGGTCGGGGCAACCTGCGTTCGTTCGGCCCGGTTGAGAACACGCACAGCCGCCATATTCTCGATGTGTCGGTCGCCCCCGCGTCCTGCCCGCCGGAGATGGCCCAACGGGCGGTGGCCATGGCCGAAGCGATCGCCGCGACCCTCGGCGTCGTCGGACTGCTGACCGTCGAAATGTTCGTCGTGGGCGACCAGTTGATCGTCAATGAGTTGGCCCCACGGCCGCACAACTCCGGCCACTACACCATCGATGCCTGTTCCACGAGTCAATTCGAGCAGCACTTGCGGGCGATCTGCGGCCTGCCCCTGGGGGAAACACGGCAGCTGCAACCGGCAGCCATGGCCAATCTTCTGGGCGATCTTTGGAGCCGCGGCGAGCCGAACTGGGCAGCGGCGCTCGCCGTCCCCGGAGTACGGCTGCATTTGTACGGCAAGGCAGAGCCGCGTCCCGGCCGCAAGATGGGCCATCTGACGGCGTTGGCCGACACCGTAGAGGAAGCCCGGGCGCTGGTCTTGAAGGCCCGCGCCGCGTTGGTTGCTTCGCCGTAGCTTGGCACTCCGCTTTCATGTTCGCCGCTACCGCCGTCACAATCGTCAACCGCGCCCCGTCCTTGCCCGGATTCCCGGGCAGAAAAAGTTAATTTATTTGTCACAACCGAATCATGAGTTATACTCTTCGTGAGGGATATTCCCGGTCGAGCTCACGATCTGATCCCCGACCGCGGCCGAAACCGGTTTGCCGCGGACTATTGAGGTGCTCCCCATGAGTGACTTGACTCCCCTATCCGCCGAGTTGTGCATCACCGACCGCCGCGGCGCCGACCGCCGCAAACGATCCATCCCCGTCGCCGTAGAGCGGCGCAGCGGCAAAGACCGCCGCCAAGCCGGCGAACGCCGCCGCCAAATCGATCCTACAACCTGCGAACGCGACTATAGCGACGACGAAATCGAGTTCATGAAAGCGATGGACCAGTACAAGCGGGATAATCGTCGTCCGTTTCCCACGTGGAGCGAAGTCCTCGAAGTCCTTCGGGCCTTGGGCTATCGCAAAACAGCGCCGCAAACACCGCTGCCTGGACTGTGCAGCACCACGGTGCAGAACACGTAAATCGGGAATTCTTCGCCGCTTCGGTGCTTCGACAAAGCCACGGGGTTGCGCTGGAGCACTCGGATGTCGGTCGCCGCGGCGATGCCGCCACCCCTGACCGTGCAGGCTCCGCTTGCCGTCGTCATTGCTTGGGAGCAAATTTCAAGGTGGCCAAGGCGTTGCGAAACTCCTGGTGCCAGATCTGGCGATGCTCCCATTGGCACTCACAGCGGATGACGTGAGCCTTGGCCTCATGATGCACGACGGCCAAGAGCGTGTAGCGGGTTGGTTCGTCGCCGAGGTGTAATTTCAACTCCGTCACGGCCCCGAGGCGATCGCCCACCGTTTCGGTAGTGTCGCCGACTCCCTCCAACAGGGGGAGATATTTGTACTTGTCGTTTTCCTCTTGTTTGCGTCGCTCGAGGTAAGCGCGGGCCGCGCGGAGCGACTCTTTCAAATCGCTCTGCTGGTCTGCCGTAAAAATCAAGATCGTTGCGTTTTTGCGATTATCCTTTTCCTTGAGGAAGCGGCCGAGCAAGAGGAGCTCCCCCGTCTCCTCCACGTCCTTGGCATTGTTTTTCTCCCAAGCCCCGCTGGGAACGGTCACGCTTAAATAGCCTTCCTGGTTGCGAAACGTGTCCATCTTGAGCGGCTGCTCCGTCCAACCTTTGCGATGGGTGGTCAGGGCGAAACATTTGGCCCGCTCGAGTTCGGACTTGTACCAGGCCGCGTCCTCACCTTTGTCCCACCGGGTACCGGTCGCAATGAAGAACCAATAGCCGATGCCGTGGTGGGCCAACATGTAACACTCGCCGAACCACGTGACGGCGTTGTACATCCCGCGGAAGCGCAGACACACGCAATCTTCCCCTGCCAGCTGACTTTTGAACGTCTTGTTGGCCAGCTCGAGTCCGTCTTTGAAATGGGCTTCGAGCCGCTCTTGGGCATTGCGGATCAGTTCCGCTTCGCGCGGCCGTTGCTGGCCATAATCCTGCACGGCGATCGCCAGCCAGGCTTCCGTTTCCGTGTGAGTCAGCGCGACCGTCGCTTGCAAATGCGCTTTGCGATGGGGATCGACCTTCCAGGAAGCCGGGATCGCCAGGCGAAAGGCCGGTTCGTCTTCTTTGCCCGACAGATTGCGGACGGTGAAAATTCGTCCGGTCGCGTCGCTGCGAACCTGGGAAGCTCGAAAAATGTCGGCCAAATTGCCGCGAAAGACGACGGCACAGGTCATCAACACACCAGCGGTCACGACGGCGAAGCCGAGGATGGTGTAATGTTTGGCCGTCCAACGGTTCTTGACGATGGCCCTCGGACGCAACAAAGGAGCACCGTGGTCCATCGGCGGCGGTGCCACTGGTGCGGTCGACGCCAGAGGCCCGGGCGGAACTAACGGCGGGGACCCCATTCCCACCGGTTCCACATCCACGGAACCGTCCGCCGGTGATTTCGCGAGTGGCGCCGCCGCAACCGGCGCGGCCACAGCGGTCGGCGGTACCGGCATCGCAAGGGCCGCTGCGTTTGGCGCCACCGGCACGGCCAGCGGCGCCGCCACCAGCGGGGCGGCCACCGGCAGGGCCGCCGGCCCTGCTGAAGGTGGTTTGGCCGGCGCGGTCGCCTGGGGAGACGACGGTGTGCCCACGGGTGTAACGGCGGCTTGAGGCGCAGCCGCGACGGCGCGCGGCTTCATCCCTTTCCCGCTTCCCGGCGGACTGACCGGCGGCTCCGGTGCGGTACGCGATCCGGCAGGCGTTGGCGCGCGAAATCGGAATTGCTCGCCGCAGGCTGGGCACTTCAATAGCTCCGCCGCTTGCACCACTTCGGCGGGAAAGACGTGACTGCATCGCGGATTAGGGCAAGGAAGCTGTTTGGCCATGGTGCGCACTCAATCGGGGCGGCGACGTCGGAGCGGTCCTCCTCTTGTTCATTATCTCGTTTTCCACCAATTTGTCTTTGCCGATTGGCCCCCGGCCTGCTTACAATCCCTCCATCCCCGTTGTCGTGCATCGCGGCCCATGGTTGCCCATTGTTGGTAGGGAGGAATTGTTATGGTTCGTCGAAGTCTCATGGCCCTGGCTGTGGCCTTGCTTGCCTTGACACCGCTCTACGCCGATACCAAGGTCGGCACTCCTCCGCTCAAATCGATCGAAGCGCTTGCCTTCGGTCCCGAGGGCTTGCTGATCCTCGGCGACGGCAAAGGCGCGCAAATCGTGACGGTGGAGACCGGCGACACCACGCCGCGCGAATGGAAAGTCACCGAGATCCCCGACCTGACCAGCCAACTCGCCGGCCGTCTTGGCACGACTTCCAAGGGCATCAAGATCACCAAGCTGGCGATTAACCCCGCATCGCGCGTCGCCTACCTTGCCGTCCGCAAGCTCGACGGTAAACAGGATGTCATTCTGACGATTTCCCCGGACGGCAAGATCGGTGAGTTTGCCCTGACCAAGGTGAAATACACCGTCTATCCGCTGCCCGCGGAGAAATCGCCGGTGACCCTGATCACCGATCTGACCTACGTCGATCGCCGCATTCTCATAGCCGCCCAAGCGAACGAGATTTTCGCCTCGAAGATCTATGTCATCGACCTCCGCAGCGAGGAACCGCAAGCCGCCTATGTGAGTACCGAAACCTATCACGTCGCCCACGGCAAATGGGAGACGAAGGCCCCCATTCGGACCGTCATCCCTTATGAAGAAGGGGGCAAGAGATACCTGGTCGGCGCCTTCACGTGCACGCCCATTGTCAAGTATTCCCTCGACGACGTTAAGATCGGTGGCAAGGTCAAGGGGACCAGCGTCATTGAGCTGGGCTACGGCAATGATCCGGTCGACATGTTCGCCTACGAAAAGGATGGTAAGCACTACATCCTCGTCGGTGCTGTTCGCCGCGATTTCGCCAACAAGAAAGATCCGGTCGGACCGAGTCCGTACTGGGCTGCGAAAGTGGACTACACCATCTTGCAGGAAAACGAGCAAGTCAACGAAAAGGCGCTCGTCCGCACCGCCC